>JAGQUE010000632.1 GCA_020438665.1 Nocardioidaceae bacterium
CGTTGATCACCCAGTCGCTGCCGTCCTTGACGGCCGTGGTCTTGAGGCCGGCGAGGTCGGAGCCACCCGAGGGCTCGGTCATGCCGATCGCGGTCAGCAGCTCACCCGAGCAGAACGACGGCAGCCAGCGCTGCCGCTGCTCCTCGGTGGTGAGGTGCACGAGGTAGGGCGCCACGATGTCGGCGTGGATCCCGAGGCAGGACGGCAGGGTCATGTTGACCTTGGCGAGCTCCTCGGTGAGGACGGCGTTGAAGCGGTAGTCGCCCGCCTCGGAACCGCCGTACTCCTCGGGCACCTCGAGCCCGAGGAAGCCCTGCTTGCCGGCCGCGAGCCAGAACTCCCGCGACAGCGCATGGGCGGACTGGTACTCCTCCAGGTGGGGCACGACCTCGCGGTCGAGAAACTCACGCACCGAGGAGCGGAACGCCTCGTGGTCCTCGTCGTAGATCTCACGCTTCATGCCACGATCCTACTCACCGGTAGCCACGCGGGCCTCCCCCCACCGCCCGGGCGCAGATCCGTATCGTGGGGACCGATGCCGCTCTCCCTGCGAGGACTGCGAGGACCCCGATGCGCGTGCTGCTGACCGGCTCCGACGGCTATCTCGGCTCGCTGGCCGCCCCCGTCCTCGCGGCCGCGGGCCACCAGGTGGTCGGGCTCGACACCGGCTTCTATCGTGCCGGGTGGCTCTATGAGCCCGGCAACGATCGCATCCCCGTCGTCACCAAGGACCTCCGCGACATCGCCGAGGCCGACCTCGACGGGTTCGACGCGATCGTGCACATGGCCGAGCTCTCCAACGACCCCCTCGGCCAGCTCGATCCGGGGCTCACCCACGAGATCAACCACAGGTCCACGACCCGGATGGCCACGCTGGCCAAGGGCCTGGGCGTCACCCGGTTCGTCTATCTGTCCTCCTGCTCGGTCTATGGCGTCGCCGACCACGACGTCGACGAGACCGGCGCGACGGCGCCGCAGACGTCGTACGCCGAGTGCAAGCTGCTGGTCGAGCGCGACCTCCACGCCCTGGCCGACGACGACTTCCACCCGACAGCACTACGCAACGCCACCGCCTTCGGCGCCTCGCCGCGGATGCGGATGGACATCGTGCTCAACAACCTGTGCGGTCGCGCCCTGGTCGACGGCCGCATCCAGATGACGTCCGACGGCTCCCCCTGGCGACCGCTCGTCCACGGCCTCGACATCGCCAAGGCCGTCCGCTGCACCCTCGACGCCGACCCCGCGGTCGTCCACGACGAGGTCTTCAACGTCGGGAGCGGCGCGCAGAACTACCGCGTCAGCCAGATCGCCGAGATCGTGGCCGGCGAGTTCCCCGGCTGTGACCTCGTCCTCGGCGACAGCGGCGGCGACAACCGCAGCTATCGCGTCGACTTCACCAAGATCCACGAGCGCCTGCCCGGGTTCGGCTGCGACTGGGACGCCGCCGCAGGCGCCCGCCAGCTGGCCGCCCTCTATCGCGCCGTCGACCTCACGCGCGACGACCTCGAGGGACACCGCTATGTCAGGCTCCACGCGCTCCAGCGGCTGCGCCGCCTCGGCCGACTCGACGACCGGCTGTTCTGGACCGGCGTCCCCGGGATCGACGGCTGATGCGCACGCCTCCGGCCGACCTCCGTCGCCCAGCGTCCGGCCCGTTCGACGCGGCCTGGCGTGACGTCGTGGTCGTCGGCGGCGGCATCATCGGGCTCGCGGTCGCCCACGAGCTGACCCGCCGCCGGCCCGGCGCCTCGATCACCCTGGTCGAGAAGGAGGACTCCCTGGCGAGTCACCAGACCGGCCGCAACTCCGGAGTGATCCACTCCGGCATCTATTACCCACCCGGCTCGCTCAAGGCCCGACTGTGCGCGGCCGGCAGCCGGTCGATGGTCGACTTCGCCGAGGAGTACGGCGTCGCGCACGACGTCTGCGGCAAGCTTGTCGTGGCCACCGACGACGCCGAGCGGGCGGGGCTCGACCGACTCTTCCGGCGGGGCCTGGAGAACGGGCTGGCCGTGACCAAGATCGGTCCCGCGGAGGCCGCCGAGATCGAGCCCCATGTCGCGTGTGTCGAGGCGGTGCGGGTCCCGTCGACCGGGATCATCGACTATCTCGGCGTCTGCCGGGTGCTGGCCGACTCCGCCGCAGTGGCCGGGGCGGAGATCGTCACCGGTGTGGCGGCCACCGGCTTCCGCCGTACGGCCGGCGGTCGCGTCGTCGAGACCACCAACGGCGACCTCAACGCACGGTTCGTGGTCACCTGCGGAGGGCTCCAGAGCGACCGCCTGGCGCGACGGGCCGGCGCCGACCCGGGAGCCCGCATCGTGCCGTTCCGCGGGGAGTACTACGAGCTCGCCCCGCACCGGACCGACCTCATTCACACGCTCGTCTATCCCGTCCCCGACCCGGACTTCCCGTTCCTCGGCGTCCACTTCACCACGATGATCGACGGCAACGTCCATGCCGGCCCCAACGCCGTCCTGGCGCTCCGGCGCGAGGGCTACCGATGGCGCGACCTCGCCGCCGGCGACCTGGTCGAGACGTTGACCTATCCGGGCTTCCTGCGACTGGCCCGCCGCCACTGGCGCGCCGGCGCGATGGAGATGCGCCGCTCACTGTCCAAGGCGGCGTTCACGCGCAGCCTGCAGCGGCTGGTGCCCGCGATCACCGAGGCCGACCTCGTGCCGGCACCGGCCGGCGTACGCGCGCAGGCCCTTCGGCCGGACGGTGGCCTCGTCGACGACTTCCTGCTCGTGGAGCAGGACCGGGCGCTCCACGTCTGCAACGCGCCCTCGCCGGCGGCGACCGCGTCGCTGGAGATCGCGAAGACCATCTGCGACCGCATCGGCTAGTCCCGCACGCGGTCAGGCGTGGTCGGAGACCCGGGGCCGGACGTGCGCCAGCACCGCGTCGACCCACTCGGGCACGAGCTGACCGGCCGGGCCATAGAAGGTGTCGTCGAAGTAGTCCGACCCAGCACTCGGCTCGAGGTTGAGCTCGACGGTGCGGGCGCCGTAGCGATGGGCGATGAGCACGAACCCGGCGGCGGGATACACAGCACCGGACGTGCCGATCGAGACGAACACGTCGGCACGGTGCAGCGACGAGGAGATCTCCTCGAGTCCGTGGGGCACCTCGCCGAACCAGACGATGTCGGGCCGCAGCGCGCTCTCCGCGCACTGCGGACAGGGCGGCCGGTGGCCCAGCGGACCCGCCCACGGCGAGCGGCCGCCGCAGTCGGTGCACAACGCCGACAGCAGCTGGCCGTGCATGTGCAGCACCCGGCGGGAGCCCGCCCGCTCGTGGAGGTCGTCGACGTTCTGGGTCACCAGGAGGAAGTCGTCGCCGAGGGCCTCCTCGAGACGCGCCAGCGCCTCGTGGGCCGGGTTGGGACTGACCCGCTCGAGGTCGGCCCGACGCAGGTCATAGAAGCGGTGCACCACGTGGGGCTGCGCCTCATAGGCCTCGGGCGTCGCCACCTCCTCGACCCGGTGGCCCTCCCACAGCCCATCGGCGTCGCGGAAGGTCGGCACCCCGCTCTCCGCGGAGATGCCCGCACCGGTGAGGACGACGACCCTCATAAGGGAACGTTACCGCCGCCGTCCAGACCCCCCCTGGAGTGTCGAGCCGCGCCTATCACCCGGGCCGGGCAGGGCACGACCGTCCGACGCGACAGGAGCGGTCCCGTCAGCCGGCCTGCTCGACGTTGAAGTTGACCTGGAGGCCGTCGACCGAGGTCACCGTGACTGTCAGGTCTCCGACGCTGTCGGCCGGCGTGCCGGAGCAGACGATCGACTCGCCCTCCTTGCCCGGCAGCTCCTCCTCACAGGTGAGTGTCTCCACCGTGATGCCCTGCTGGCCGGCAAGGTCCTTGATCGCCGCGGCCACGTCCTCGGGCGTGATGAACGGGTCATAGGCGAACTTGACGTCCTTGCCGTCGACCGCGGTCACCTTGACGTGGAGACCCGTCGTCGACCCCTCCGCATCGGTGGCGTAGCAGTCCTGGGTCGCGTCGACCTCGCCCTTGAGCGTCCCGTCGCAGGCGACGGTGAACTCGGCGGACGGGTCGTCCGGAGTGATGGTCGCCATCACCTGCTTCTCCAGCTCGGCCCGGGAGACGGTGGTGCTGCCCAAGCTGAACGAGCAGCTCGAGAGCAGCAGGGCGACGATGGCAGCGACGGCCGCGCGTGCACGCATGGGGTTGCTCCTCGGGGTTCGGCCCGCGGGCGCGGGGGCCGGTGCGCGCCAATTCCACCACGTCGCGCGCCCCGGCGTACGGCGGG
>JAGQUE010000059.1 GCA_020438665.1 Nocardioidaceae bacterium
GGTAGTCGAGCATTGGTTTTCTCCTCTGAAGGTTCGGTCCCGGTTCGTTCGAGCTCACGTGGGGTGTGCCTCGATGAGTCAATCCTGTGCGTTCCTGGATCGAGATGTGGTCGGAATTCGGTTGGACCTGAGTAGTCCGTTGTGACTAGGTCGGCATGACCCTTGTCGGGGTGCCGCGCTCAGCAGCCGGCGGTGCTGGCATGCGTGGCGACGTCGGTGCAGGTGTCGCTGAGGACGCTGTTGATCACGCCGCCGAAGGCGAAGACGACGGCGACGATCGTGCCGGCGATGGCCGTGACGAGCAGGCCGTACTCGACGGCGGAGGCGCCGCGCTGACCCATCGAGGCGAGGCGGCGGGTGACGAGGTGGCGGATCCGGTCCAGCATGACGACTCTCCTTGGCGTGGGCACTGGGTCAAGCTCGGCTGTGAAGTCTCAGCTGTCTCCATGGTGCTCGCCGGTATGGGGCGGCGAAGCCCGAGTTCGGTCCGACCTCGATGACACGTTGTGACTACAGCCCGACATCGAGCGGACACGGCCCACCCCCGCCGACCCGGCAGGTTCTCTGCCGGGTCACGGTCACATGGCGCCGACCCGGCGGCGAGTCTGCCGGGTCGGTGAGGGGGTCAGTGACCGACGCGCTGGGTGACGCTCGAGAGGAGGCCGATGCGCATGGCCGTCACCAGCGCCTGGGCGCGGTTGGTGGCTCCGAGCTTCTGATAGATGCGGCCGATGTGGGACTTGACCGTCGACTCGCTCATATAGAGCTCGTTGCCGATGGCCCCGCTTCCGAGGCCGTCGGCCAGGAGCAGCAGCACCTCGTGCTCACGCTCCGACAGGCGGGTCGACTCGGCGGTGCCGCGTCGCATCATGGCCTGGGCCAGCCCGCTGCACACGAAGGTTCGGGGGGATGCCGCCGCGTGGACGGTGGCACGCACGACCTCGCCCGCCGGGGCGTCCTTGCCGACGAACCCCGAGGCGCCTGCCTCCATCGCCGCGAAGATCTGGTCGTCGCCGGCGTGCATCGTCAGCACCACGAGGCCGAGCCCGGGCTGGTCCTTGCGCAGCCGGCGGACGATGTCGAGGCCGGTGCCGTCCGGGAGCTGGAGGTCGGTGACCACGGCGTCCGGCCGGGTCTCGTCAAAGACGGTGAGGGCCTCGGCGACGGAGCCGGCCTCACCGACGACGTCGACCTGGGGCTCCAGGGCGAAGGAGTTGGCCAGACCCTTGCGGATGAGCTCGTGGTCGTCGACGAGCAGGACGCGAACCGGTGAGTCAGACATCAGGCGACGGTCTCCTTGGTGCGGGGGAAGGCCGGGGACGTCAGTGCGACGTCACCGGTGATGTGGACGGACACGCGCGTACCCCCCGACGGTCGGTTGCCGATGTGGAGCTCGGCACCGATGAGTCGCGCGCGTTCTTGCATGATCTCGAGCCCGTGGGAGTCCACCCGCTTGTGCCCGAGGCCGCGGCCGTCGTCCTCGACGAGGATCTCCGCCTCGGGCGGATTGACCCGACAGGTCACCTCGATGAGGGAGGCGTCCGCGTGGCGGACGGCGTTGTTGAGCGACTCCTGGGCGATGCGCAGGAGCTCGGCCTCGACCTCGGGCCGTAGTCGCGTGGTGCTCTCGTCGACGGTCACCTTGATGGCGACGCCCGAGATGGCGCTGAGGTGTCGGGCGAGCGAGCCGATGGCGGCCCCGAGACTCTCGTTGCCCTCCATCTGGGAGCGCAGCGTGAGGACGTGTCGCCGGACCTCGGCGACCACGGAGGTGATCTGGTCGCGCAGCAGCTGGAGCTGCTCGGCCTGCTGAGGGGATGAGGCGCCGGCGACGAGGCTGTCGACGAAGTAGCCCATCGAGGCGATGTCCTGGGCCACCCCGTCGTGCATCTCGCGGGCGAGACGGCGACGCTCGTCCGACGTGGCCTCGTCGCGGAAGCGGGCGAACAGCAGCGCCGTGTCGAGTCGGACGGCGATCGAGGCGAGATCGGCGGAATAGCCGAGCAGCAGTGTGCGCAGGCCGATCTGGTCCGGGAGCAGGTCGGGGGAGAGGGTGCCGGCCACGACGGCCACGACCCCGTCCTCGGCGTGGAGCGGCAGCGCGAACGCCCGGCCCTCCAGCTGGAGCTGCCCGGTCCTGGCTGCGGCCGCGGCCAGCCGGTCGTCGAGCTCGTGGTTCTCGGGCTGACCGTGGTCGTCACGCAGCAGCGGGGTCAGCTCGTCGCCTCGCTGGACGTGGATGGTCACCGAGCGGCTGGGGATCCGGTCCCGGACGGCGGTGATCATGGAGGCTCCGAGAGCCTGCGAGTCCAGGCCAGCGCTGAGCCCACCGGAGAGGTCGACGAGCTCGGTGAGCAGCCGTCGTGCGGCGCGGTAGGCCGCCTCGGAGTCCGGCTCCTGACGGGCGGAGCGGACGAAGCCGGCGACCAGTCCGAGTCCGAGCCCCATCATCGACCAGGTGAAGACAGCCATGCCGGTGCTGGCAGACAGACCACCGTAGAGGCTGATCGCGATGCCCACGACGGTGACCATCTCGGCAGCAACGGCCTCGGTGGCACCGTCGTTGCCGTGGCGTAGCCCGGCCAGGAACGGGGGGACCACGAGCGCGACGAGCAGTCCAGGCGACACCGCGATGCCGAGGGCGCAGACGAGCCCGACGAGCGCTGCCTCGACGAGGGTGGGCCAGATCCGCGGTTCGACGACGCGCAGGTCATAGAGCCCCGCGACCGCCCAGACCGCCGCGATGGCACCCAGGAACGGCAGACTCGCGGTGTCCCAGGCCCAGAGGACCGGAACGGCCAGCGCGAGCAGCACGAAGATGCGGGCGGCCGTCGCCAGCCGCCGCATCCTGATGCCGTGTGCCGTGTTCACCGTCACGCCACGCTCACTGCCGGAAGTTGTGCAGCATGCTGATCGCCGCGGGCCCCATGACCGCGATGAACAGGCAAGGCAGGATGCAGAAGATCAGCGGGATCGTGATCTTGACCGGCACCTGCTGCGCCTTCTCCTCGGCGCGCTGCCGGCGCTTGGTGCGCATCTCGGTCGACTGCACGCGGAGGACCGCGCCGATCGGGATACCGAAGGCGTCGGCCTGGGCCAGCGCGCTGACGAAGCTCTTGAGCTCGGGAAGGTTGGTCCGCTCGGAGAGCGAACGCAGCGCTTCGTTGCGGCCTTGTCCGATCTGCATCTCGCTGAGGACGCGCGCGAACTCCTCGGCCAACGGCCCGGTGGTGTTGCGGGAGACCTGCTGGAGCGCCGCATCGAACCCGAGGCCGGACTCGACCGAGATCGTCAGCAGGTCGATGGCGTCGGCCAGGCCCTTCTGGATCTGGTTCTGCCGGTCATAGGAGCGCTGGTAGAGGAACATGTTGGGCGCGAAGTAGCCCAGCATCACACCCGCAGCGACGATGACGAGCTTGGTCGTGCTGCTCGGGTTGATGAGGAACGCGAACAGCAGCGAGATCACGAAGCCGCCGGCACCGGCGAGCACCTTGGCCGACACGATGCGGTCCACGGTCCAACCGGGCGGGTTGCCGGCCAGCTCGAGCTTGCGGTGAATGCGCTCACCGGTGTCGGCGCCGCTCAACCGGCGCCCGATGCCGAGGAAACGCTTCAGCAGGGGGTCGAGGACCCGCTCGGAGAACGGCTGGTCGAGATCCTTGGTGAGCTCGCTCGGGGCGTTGGTCATCGCCTCGAGGACCGCGATGGACCGGTTGATGCCGGTGGCCTCGGTCTCGGGGCGCACCGCCATCGACACGAGCAGGATCGCCGTGGCGACCAGGCCGAATCCGAGGATGAAGAGCATCAGCATGTCAGACCTCCACCTTGATGACGCGGCTCATCCAGAACAGGCCCACGCTGAGAAGGATGCCGGCGCCGGTGAGCATCACCCAGCCCATGGGCTCGGTGAACATCGGCATGACATAGGGCCGGTTGATGATGAGCAGATAGATCAGGAAGCCCGGAGGCAGTCCACCGATGACATAGGCGGAGAGCTTGCCCTCGGCCGCGAGGGCGTTGACCTGGCGCCGCATGTACTCGCGCTCGCGGATGGTCCCGGCCACGGTGTTGAGCAGCTCGGCCAGGTTGCCACCGACCTGACGCTGGATCTTGATGGCCATGACCACCCAGGCGAAGTCCTTGCTCTCGAAGCGCTCGGTGATGCCTTCGAGGGCGTCCTCGAGGGACACGCCCAGCCGGGCCTCGACGAGCACGCGCTTGAACTCGCTGGCGATGGGCTCGCGTCCCTCGCGGACGATCGTGTCGACCGACTGGGCCAGCGACAGACCAGCCTGGAGCGACCCCGCCATCAGCTGGAGCGTGTCGGGCAGGGACCCGTTGAAGGCCTTGAGCCGGCGTCCCCGCTTGAAGCCAAGGTAGAACCACGGCACGACGACGCCGAAGAGCGCGAACACCGCGCTGACCAGGAAGCTCTTGGTGAGCAGCACGCCCACCAGGCCCGCCGTGACCGCGATCGAGGCGTGGAGCAGCAGCCACTCGGCCGACTTGAGGTCGCTGCCGGCGGCCTCGAGCCGACCAGCGATGCGGGCCTCCAGGCTCTTGTTGCGGCGCAGCATGAGCGCGGCGGCGTTCTTGGCGCTCTCGAGTGCCGCTTCTCGCTCCTGGGCCACCACGACCGAACCGGAGTGCATGCCCTCGGAGACGGCCTGGGTGTACTTGGTCACCCGCTCCTCGGGCGCCAGGTCGGCCTTCTGCTTGGCGGGGACGAGGTTGACGAACATGAACACCAGCCCGACGGTGATCGCCGCCAGGCCCGCCCACATCGCCCAGTTGCCCATGGTCAGGAAGCTGGTGCCCGACGAGAGCGTCGCCGTCGGGTCCGCCGGTCCCTCGGCCTTGGCGGCGAGCGGCGCGAACGCGGAGGCCGTGAGGTCGCCGGTCGATGTCGCCAGGGTGACCTCGACGTTGCCCTCGGTGTCCTTGATGCCCGACGGCATCGAGGCGGTGACGAGCACCTGGCGGCTGAGCGCGTCGGCCTCGCTGGAGAACGCCTCGGAGAGGGCGGCGGGGTCGGACTGGATGACCTTGCCGCTGCCGGAGTCGGCGAGCGTCTCGAGGGAGCGCAGCGCCTTGCCGTTCTGGTCCAGGGCCACGACGTCGACCAGCAGCTCGCCGTCGGTGACCACCTTGGTCACCGCTTCGAGTGCGGTGTCGGTGGTGTCGGCGCCGTCGGAGAGCAGCAGGATGGCGCGCTGCCCGTCCTTGCCGGCCATCTGCGCGGCGGCGATGACGCCGTCGTAGAGATGGGTCTGCTTGCTCAGCGTGAGGCCCGCGATGACGTTGCGGGCCGCGTCACGGTCGAGGGTCGGCGGCAGCACCTGCTGGACGTCGCCGGCGAACGTGGTGATCCCGACATAGACGTCCGCGGGAGCGGTGTCGAGGAAGATGTTCGCAGCGGCCACCGCGGCGTCGAAGCGGTCGCCCCTCATCGAGTTGCTCGTGTCGATCGCGAGCACCGTGGTGCGCTTGATCTTGGTGTCGTCGCTCGCGAGCTGGGCGGTCGCATCGGCATTCTTGCCTGCGATCCGCACCGATACCTTGCCCAGGTCGACCTTGGCGCCCTCGGGCACCGACACCAGGATCTGCAGACCCTGGTCGGTCGAGCTGACGTGGGTGATCGCGGCATCGCCGTCGGCGGCGTGGGCGGGGGTGAGGCCCCACCCGATCGCCAGCGCGGTCGTGACGAGGACCAGCAGGGAGCGCAGGAGGCGGGTCACATCGTCCTCGCAAACATCATCGGGTCGACGGTGACGTTGGAGTGGGACATCTTCTCCAGGAACTTGGGCCGCAGTCCGGTCGCCTTGAGGGTGCCGCGCGAGCGGCCTTCGGAGTCGAAGCCGGCCGAGTGGTCGTAGAGGAAAATGTCCTGAAGGGTGATGACGTCACCCTCCATCCGCTCCACCTCGGTGATGTGGGTGATGTGGCGGGAGCCGTCCTTGAACCGGGTCTGGTGCACGATCAGGTCCACGGCAGCAGCGATCTGCTCGCGGATGGCCCGCACGGGCAGGTCCATGCCGGCCATCAGCACCATCGTCTCGATACGGGCGAGCGTGTCGCGCGGACCGTTGGAGTGCACGGTACAGATCGAGCCGTCGTGACCGGTGTTCATCGCCTGGAGCATGTCGAGCGCGGACGCGTCACGAACCTCGCCGACGATGATGCGGTCGGGCCGCATCCGGAGGCTGTTCTTGACCAGGTCGCGGATGGTGACCGCACCCTTGCCCTCGATGTTGGCCGGCCGCGACTCCAGGCGCACGACGTGGTCCTGGTGGAGCTGGAGCTCCGCAGCGTCCTCGATGGTCACGATGCGCTCGTCCACGGGGATGAACGACGACAGCACGTTGAGGGTCGTGGTCTTGCCGGCGCCGGTGCTTCCCGACACGATGATGTTCAGCCGACCGCGCACGGCGGCGTCCAGGAACTCGGCCGACTGCGGGTTGAGCGAGCCGTACTTCACGAGGTCGTGGACGGTCAGTGGGTCGGCAGCGAACTTGCGGATCGTCAGCGAAGAGCCATCGATGGCCAGCGGCGGGATGACGGCGTTGACACGGCTACCGTCTGGGAGTCGGGCGTCGACCATGGGGCTGGACTCGTCGACGCGACGACCGACGCGGGAGACGATCTTGTCGATGATGCGGCGCAGGTGGGCCTCGTCCGCGAACTGGGCGTCGGCGGCGACCAGTCGACCCTTACGCTCGAGGAAGATGCTCTGGGGGCCGTTGACCATGACCTCGCTGACGTCCTGGTCGAGCAGGAACGGCTGGATCGGGCCATAGCCCAGGATGTCGTCGCTGATCTCCTGGGTGATCCGGGTGCGGTCACTGGCGCTGAGCGGCCGGTCCTGGTGGCTGAGCACGTCGAGCAGGGCTGCCCGGACGCGGGACTCGAGCTCGGTCTGCTCCATGTTGGCGTCGTAGAGCTGCGGCCCGAGCTCCTTGAGCAGCTGGCCATGGACGCTGGACTTCAGCTCCTCGATGCGGTCGTGCTGGCTGGCCGCCAGGGCCCGACGGGAGAGCTTGCCTTCGGGGGCCTTGGTGGGAGCGGTAGGCGCCTTGGCGGGCGCGGCGTGAGCCGGGGCGGTCGGACCGACCGGCGCGGCATGGGAGGGAGCAGCGTGGGCCGCCGGCGCGGTCGCGGTTGCGGTCGCCGGGTCAGCGGGGGCGCTGGTCTGCGAGGCCGCAGCGGCGGCCAGGCGGTCACGAAGTGAGCTCATCGGCGTTTCCTGCGTCGTCCTTTGGTGTCGTCAGTGGACTCCTCGTCCGGCTGGTCCTGCTCGAGACCGGAGAGGCTCCCCGCCAGGGCGCGCACCGCGCGGCTGGACGGGTGATCGGGGGAGGAGAGGACGATCGGGCGGCCGGCGTTGGTGGCTGCCGCGATGTCGATGGACGTGGCCATCTGCGCCGAGATCGTCATGCCGAGGATGGCCTCGACCTTCTCGGCGCCGATGCCGACGGCGTCGTCGGCGCGGTTGAGCAGCAGGTGCCGGTGGTCGGGGGCGACCCCCAGCATGTCGAGGGTCTCGATGGCGACCTTGACGTTCTTGAGCGTCGGCACGTCGAGCGTGGCCACCATGACGAGCTCGTCGGTCTCGTCGAGGGCGGTCAGCGTCTGCTCGTCGAAGGCGGGGGCGGTGTCGATGACGACGTAGTCGAACTTCTCCTTGAGCGTCCTCACCATGCGGGTCACGAGTGTCGGGGTCACCCGGTCGTGAGCGTCGGGCAGGCTCGGCGCGGCCAGGACCATGAGGCCGGACTCGTGCCGGGTGAGCAGACCATCGAGGGCGCCGTAGTCGAGGGTGTCCTCGGCGCCGATCGCGTGCTCGATGGAGTGGGAGGGGAACAGCTGCATGGTGATCGCCACGTCGCCGAAAGCGAGGTCCATGTCGATCAGGCAGACCTGCCGGGCACCGCGGTCGGACAGCGCCAGCGCCAGGTTGACCGCCATGGTGGTCTTGCCCACACCGCCCTTGGGGGAGAAGACGGAGATGACCTTGCCGGTGTGCTGGGCGCCGCCGGGACCGCGCAGGGCGGCCATGAGCTGGAACGCACGGTCCGCGGCTGCGCCGACTGCCTCGAGGTCCTGGCTGGCCACGACGTCGCGGGCGCCGGCGTGCATGGCGTGCTTGAGCACCTCGGTGTCCACGACGCTGCGCACCAGGACGACGCTGATCGCCGGCATGGTGATGCGCAGGCGGTCGCTGATCGCGAGAGCCTCTTCGAACGGGACGGTCGGCCCGAGGACGACCAGGTACTCGTCGTTGCGGTGCTCGAGCCACGGAAGGAGCCGGTCGAGCGACTCCATCCCGTGGGCTCCGGCCGGCAACGCGGTCAGCAGGGCACTGATGGTGCCGCTGTCCGGATCGACGACGACTGGCATGAGGTTCTCCCCGTGGTCTGTGGTGCTGGTCAGTTGTAGAGGTTGTCCCAGCCGGTGCCCTTGCCGTAGCTCAGGTCGGTGTCCTCGGAGATGAGTGCGAAGGCGACCTCGCCGTGGTCGACGACCTCGTCCTCGACGAAGAGGATCTTCTCGGCATCCTCCTGCGACACGGCCAGGGTGAGCACGGTCTGCGGGGTCTCGGAGGTGGTCTGGGCGCCGTCCGCGGCAACGGTGGTCTTCTTGGTGGTCGTCGAGGTGGACCCGACACCCAGCACGAGCACCCTCTTGAGCAGCAGCTGGATGCGGTCCTCGGGCCCGGCGCCGCCGCCGCCGGTGCTGTCGGTGATCGCCGGAAGGTGGTAGAGCGCGACGTAGGAGCCGGGGGAGACGAAGCCGGCGACGCGGTCGGGGTCGGTGAGCTCCACCGAGATGGCCTGCATGCCCTTGGGGATCGCCAGCGCCGAGGTCTCGACGTTGGTGCCGAACTTGTCCGGAAGGATCTGCTCGCCGATATAGATGGTCGTGATGGCGACGGAGCCCTTGAGGGACTCGATGCTGTCGACGGCGCCAGGGACCACGTCCTTGACCGGCACGGCCTCGAGCGAGAGCTTGCCGGAGCCGGCTGCCGCGTCGATGGTCTCGCCTGGTTCGATCTGCTGGACGACCTTGAGCACCTTCACCGTGTCGTACTGGGACTGGGCGCGTGAGTCGGCACTGCGCACATAGAGGAACACGAGCAGAGCACCAACAAGGGCGACCACTGTGGCGAGGAGCAACAGGACTGAGCGTCGGTTCATGGTGCGTCAGCACCCTTTCGGTGACGAGCGGATCCGAGGTCCGTTCCCTGGATGGGGGCGTGTGGTGCGAGTGACCTGTGAGGCTTCGTCCCAGCGGGGCGTGACCGGTCTCTCGGCCGTGACTCTAATGTCTAGTCACAGCCGTGTCCGGAAAACCGGAGAAGATGTAAAGGGGTCCGAGAAGACCGCGAATTCCCAGGATTTATGGGGCGTTGAGGGCTACCGTGAAGCCCCGCACGACCCCAACGTCACGCGAGATAGATCGCGGCGATGTCGTCCTTGCACTCCCGCATGACCACGTTGCGACGCAGCTTGAGACTGGGGGTCAGCTGCCCCGTCTCCTCGGTCCAGTCGGCGGGCAGGATCGTGAACTTGCGGATCGACTCGGCCTTGGAGACCGCCCGGTTGGCGTCGTCGACGGCGGCGGCGACCTCGGCATGCAGCTCGGGGTCGTCGAGGAGGTCGTCGAGGTTTCCGGACTTGCCGTGTGACTGGACCCAGAACGCGAAGGTCTCGGGGTCGATGGTGACCAGGGCCGCGATGAACGGGCGCCCGTCGCCGACCACCATGCACTGCGAGACGAGGGGGTGGGCACGCAGCCGGTCCTCCAGCACCGCGGGCGCGACGTTCTTGCCTCCCGCCGTGACGATGATCTCCTTCTTGCGTCCGGTGATGCGGACGAAGCCCTCGTCGTCGACCTCGCCGACGTCACCGGTGTGGAGCCAGCCCTCGTCGTCGATGGACTCGGCCGTGGCCGCGTCATTGCGCCAGTAGCCCGCGAAGACCTGGTCGCCGCGGAACAGCAGCTCACCGTCCTCGGCCACGCGGACCGTGGTGCCTGGGAGCGGTCGGCCGACCGTGCCGATGTGCACCGCGTCAGCAGTGTTGACGGTGAGGGCGGCGGTCGTCTCGGTGAGGCCGTAGCCCTCGAGGACCACGAGGCCGACGCCGCGGTAGAAATGGCCGAGCCGCTCGCCCAGCGGGGCACCACCGGAGAGCGCGTAGCGGCACTGGCCGCCGAGGGCGGCCATCAGCCGTGAGAAGACCAGCCGCGAGAAGATCGCGTGCTTGGCCCTGAGCGCGAGCGAGGGGCGGCCCTTCTCCAGTGCCTGGGAATAGGCGATGGCCACGTCCGTGGCGCGATCGAAGATGGAGCCACGACCGTCGGCGGCGGCGTTCTGCGAAGCACCCGTGTAGACCTTCTCGAACACCCGAGGGACGGCCAGGATGAACGTCGGCCGGAAGGACTGCAGGTCAGGGAGCAGGTTGGCGATGTCGGCCGAGTGGCCCAGCTGGGCACGGGCCAGGACACACCCGACCTGGATCACTCGGGCGAAGACGTGGGCGAGTGGCAAGAAGAGCAGGGTGCGGGCGCCCTCGCCGAACATCTCGTGCAGGTCGTCGACCGCGCTGCCGGCCTCGGCCAGGAAGTTGCCGTGGGTGAGCATGCAGCCCTTGGGGCGCCCGGTCGTTCCGGAGGTGTAGATCAGCGTCGCGAGGTCGGCCGACCCGCGCTGGGCCCGGCGCTCGTGGACGACGTCGTCAGCGAGGTCGGCGCCGAGCGCGGTGAGCACGTCGATCGCGTTGTCGGCGAGGGACCACACGTGCTCGAGGTCGGGGAGGTTGGGTCGTGCCTCCCGGATCCGGCTCACGTGGTCGGGTCCCTCGGCGACGACGCCGCGGGCTCCGGAGTCGCTGAGGATCCAGGCGACCTGGTCGCCCGAGGAGGTTTCATAGATCGGTACGCCGACGGCGCCCGCGAACCAGATCGCATAGTCGAGCAGCGTCCACTCGTAGCGGGTCCGAGAGATCAGTGCGACCCGGTCACCGGCCTCGATGCCGGCCGCGATCAGACCCTTGGCGACGGCGAGGACCTGCTCCTGGAACTGCCGGGCCGTGACGTCGGACCACGCGTCGCCGTCACGCACCGCGAACATCGGCCGCTCCGGCTCCTCGGTCGCGTTGCGCACGACCATGTCCGTCAGGTTGTCCTCGGGGGCGACGATGACGGTCGGCGGCGTCGTGAACTCGCGCACCTGCTCTCCTCATCTCCAAGACACCGGTCTCGCCTGCATGTCGGGTGCCTCCTCCGCACGTTACCGCCGCAGCCGCGGACCGGCGCGTCCGGTACGCTCCCCGGGTGCCCCTCGGGTGGTGCCGATCACGGGCCCGCCCCCGCCGAACACTCCAGGAGCCACCCACCGATGGCCGAGCAGACGACATCGTCGATCGTCATCAGCGCCGACGCCGCCAGCATCATGGAGGTCATCGCGGACTTCGCCGCCTACCCGTCCTGGGCCAAGGGGGTCCGCAGCGCCGAGGTGGTCGCCGAGTTCGAGGACGGCCGGGCAGAGCGGGTCCACTTCCACCTCGACGTGCCGCCCATCCGCGACGAGTACACCCTGCAATACCTTTGGGAGGGGGCCGACCGCGTCACGTGGTGGCTGGTCGAGGGCAAGGTGCTCACCCACATGGACGGCACCTATCAGCTCCACGATCGTGGCGACGGCACCACCGAGGTGACCTATCGGCTGGCTCTCGACGTGGCCATCCCGCTGATCGGCATGATCAAGCGCAAGGGCGAGAAGCTCATCATCGATGCGGCGCTGAAGGGTCTGAAGACCCGGGCCGAGAGCCGGTGAGCCCGCTGCCGTCACCGGCAGGGCCGAGCACGGGCGGCTGACATGCGGGTGCTCCTCTTCACCGGCAAGGGCGGCGTGGGCAAGTCCACCATCGCCGCCGGCACGGCCGCGCTCGCCGCCGAGAGCGGGCTGCGGACGCTGGTGCTGTCCACCGATGCGGCCCACTCACTCGCCGACGCGTTCGCGGTGGAGGTCGGCGGGGAGCCCGCGACCGTGGCCGATCGGCTGTGGGTGCAGCAGGTGGACGCCCAGCAGCGGTTCGAGCAGTCGTGGGCTGCGATCCAGCACTATCTGATGTCGGTCCTCGACGTGGCGGGGGTCGACCCCGTGGCCGCCGAGGAGCTCACGGTGATCCCGGGCGCCGAGGAGGTGCTCGCGCTCCTCGAGCTGCGCCACCAGGCCCAGGTGGGGGAGTACGACGTGATCATCGTCGACTGCGCCCCCACGGCGGAGACGCTGCGCCTGCTCGCCCTCCCCGAGGCGCTCGGCTGGTATATGAGCCGCGTCTTCCCGATGCAGCGCCGGGTGGTCAAGGCGCTCAACCCGGTGCTCACCCGGGCCGCCGGGGTGCCGATGCCGGAGGACACCGTCTTCGGGGCGCTGGAGCGCCTCCACGGCGAGCTCGACCAGGTGCGTGCCCTGCTGACGGGGGCCGATGCCTCGGTGCGCCTGGTGCTCACCCCCGAGAACGTCGTCCTGGCCGAGGCACGGCGTTCCTATACGACGCTCTCCCTCTTCGGCTATCGGGTCGACGGCGTGGTCGCCAACCGGGTCTTCCCCCGCGACGATGCCGACGAGTGGCGTGGCGGCTGGGTCCGGGCGCAGGACGAGGTGCTGGCGCGGGTCCGGGAGTCCTTCCACGGCCTCCCGGTCTGGGAGTCCGCCTATCGGGGAACCGAACCCGTGGGCGCCGACGCCCTGGTGGCGCTGGCTCGAGGCGCCTATGGTGGCGCCGACCCGGTGGCCCCACCCACCGGGAGCGACCCGCTGACGGTCACCCGCGACGGGCGTGGCTCGGTGCTGCGGCTGGCCCTGCCCCACGTCACCAGCAGCGAGGTGGATCTCGCCAGGAACGGCGATGAGCTCGTGATGACCGTGGGGGCCTATCGTCGTCTTCTGACCCTGCCGAGTGGTCTTGCTCAGCACCGCATCGCCGGTGCCCGCGTCGACCAGGGTGAGCTGCAGGTGAGGTTCGAGGAGAGGGCGACGCCGTGAGGGACGCGCACGACGCCGAGAGCGGCCACGACGAGGTCGGCTCGCTGGGCGAGGAGACCGCCAAGCTGCTCGGCGCGTTCGCCGCCTGGGCACGCGACTCCGGGTCCGACCTGGGCGCGGGCCTGGGCGCCGCGGCGGCCCAGGCGGCGGCCGGGTGGAACGCCGTCGACGAGCACATCGCGACCGGCGCCCCCGAGTGCCAGTACTGCCCGATCTGTCGCACCGTCCACGCCGTCCGCGAGACCTCACCCGAGGTCCGGGCCCACCTCGCGAGCGCCGCCGTCTCCCTGCTCCAGGCGGCCGCGGCCCTTCTCGCGACGGCCCAGCCGGACGACGGGGCCTCCCGGCGCAGCCCCGGTGTCGAGCACATCGACGTCGGCGACGACGACTGGACGGACGGCCCCGAGGAGGAGGACTGATGAGCCTGACCATCGGCATCGACGTAGGCGGCACCAAGATCGCCGGCGGGGTCGTGGACGAGCGGGGCGTGATCATCGCCGAGCACCGGGTGGAGTCCCCGGCCAACGACGTCGCGGCGATCGAGGCCGCGATCACCGACCTGGTCACGACCCTGCGCACCGACCACGAGGTCGCCGCAGTGGGGGTCGGGGCTGCGGGCTATGTCGACAGCTCGCGGTCGGTGGTCATGTTCGCTCCCAACCTGGCGATCGAGGATCTCAACCTCCGCGCCGATCTCGAGGCGAGGATCGGGCTGCCGGTGGTGGTCGAGAACGACGCCAACGCCGCCGCCTGGGGCGAGTTCGCCTTCGGCGCGGGAGCCGACGTCGACGACCTGCTCCTCATCACGGTCGGCACCGGGGTCGGCAGCGGCATCGTGCTCGACGGCAGGCTGCACCGTGGTGCCTTCGGTATCGCCGGCGAGGTGGGCCACATGCGGGTGGTCCCCGGAGGCCGCCCCTGCGGCTGCGGCAACCGTGGCTGCTATGAGCAGTACGCGAGCGGCACCGCCCTCGTGCGCAACGTCCGCAAGGAGGTCGACGCCGGGTCGCTGCTGGCCCGCGATCTGGTGGCCCGCGCCGGCGGCGACCCGACCGCGATCACCGGCCCGCTGATCACCGCGGCGGCGGCCGAGGGTGACCAGTTCGCGATCGAGCACCTCGCCACGCTCGGCCGGTGGCTCGGCGAAGGCATCGCGACGCTGGCCTCCATCCTCGATCCCGCCGTCGCCGTCGTCGGCGGTGGCGTCAGCGAGGCAGGCGACCTGCTGCTCGAGCCCACGCGGCAGGGCTTCGCCAAGGAGCTCAGCGGCCGGGGCCACCGTCCCGTACTGGAGATCAGGGCCGCCCAGCTGGGCAACCACGCGGGCGTCATCGGCGCGGCCGACCTCGCTCGCCGATGACGGAGCTCCCCGGCCTCGGCGACCTGGACGATGCGGGCGACGAGCGCCCGGTCCTGCGGGCGCTCACCCGGTCGCGCGGGGTGTTCGTCGGGGTCGACGTCGGAGGCACCAAGGTGCTCGCCGGGGTGGTGAGCTCGCGCGGGCGCGTGCTGCGGACCGCGCGCCGGTCGACACCCGGCCGCAGGGTCAGCCCCGGGATCGTCGAGGAGGCCGTGGTCGCCGCCGTTCGCGAGGCCGCCGGGGACGCGCCGCTGCGTGGTGTCGGGGTGGCCGCTGCCGGCTTCGTCGACGGCGACGGCGAACGCGTCATGTTCGCCCCACACCTGCCCTGGCAGGGCGAGGACGTGCGCGCGCGGTTCGGCCGGCGGCTGCGGGTGCCGGTCGTCCTCGACAACGACGCCAACTGCGCCGCCGTCGCGGAGTGGGCGTACGGCGCGGCGCGCGGCACCGAGTCGGCCCTGATGATCACGCTCGGCACCGGGATCGGTGGGGCGATCCTGCTCAACGGCCGCGTGCTGCGCGGTGTCAACGGGATGGCCGGAGAGTTCGGCCACATGCAGGTGGTCCCCGACGGCCGGTCCTGCCACTGCGGTGGCACGGGCTGCTGGGAGGAGTACTGCAGTGGGAGCGCCCTGGTGCGCTATGCCCGCGAGGCTTTCGGGCAGCAGCCGACGATGCTCGAGGAGCTCTGCGGAGGCCAGCCGGCGCGGCTCACGGGGCCGATGGTCACCGCCGCCGCCGAAGCCGGTGACCTCGTCGCCCGACAGGCTTTCGCGCAGGTGGGTGGCTGGCTGGGTGTCGGCGTGGCCAACCTCGTGGCCGCCGTCGACCCGGAGGCCGTCGTGATCGGCGGCGGGGTGGTCGACGCAGGCGAGCGCCTGCTAGCCCCCGCGAGGCTGGCGCTCACCCGGTCGCTGGTGGGCGCCGAGCACCGGCTGCTTCCCGAGCTACGCCCCGCCCAGCTCGGGCCCCAGGCGGGGCTGGTGGGCGCCGCCGTGCTCGTCCGCCGGCTGACGATCCGCCGGGAGCGCCCGCCGTCGACGCTCAGACCTGAGCGCCGTCGTCCCAGGGGTCGCGCGGCTCGTTGGGCATGGCGCTGACGAGGTAGGCGAAGCCGCCCAGGAACCAGATCACCAGCAGGGCGTCGATCAGCGTGGGCACCGGCAGCGAGAAGATCACCACGATCATCAACGCCAGCGGTGCGACCAGGACACCGGCCCAGGCCAGCAGGACCGGCGGGTCGGCCTTGGGCAACGGTGGCGGCACCGGCGCCACGAACCGGTCGTCCCACTCCAGGTGGGCACCCGGGCTCTCCTCGGCCGCGGCCCTGGCGGCGGATCGTCGCTGCTCGAGCTCCGCCAGCTCGTCGTCGGACAGCTCGGC
>JAGQUE010000060.1 GCA_020438665.1 Nocardioidaceae bacterium
GCGTGAAGTGGGTGCAGGAGATGCTGCCGCGGGCCTCCGTCCGCCAGGTGCTCACGCACGCCACCGTGTTCGCCTGCCCGTCGGTCTACGAGCCGCTCGGCATCGTCAATCTCGAGGCGATGGCCTGTGAGACGGCGGTCGTCGCCACCGCCACCGGCGGTATCCCCGAGGTCGTGGTCCCCGGCGAGACCGGGCTGCTCGTCCCGATCGAGCAGGCCGACGACGGCACCGGCACCCCGCTCGACCCCGACCAGTACGTCGCCGACTTCGCCGCCGCCCTCAACGAGATCGTGGCCGACCCCGACCGCGCCAAGCAGATGGGCGTCGCCGGCCGCCGCCGCGCCGAGCAGGACTTCTCCTGGGCGGCGATCGCCGACCAGACCGTGGCGATCTACCGCTCCCTCCGCACCTGACACCTCGTCGAGTCGTCACATCCGGTGACGGCTCGGCGGAAGGGCGACAGGAACGCCGGACGAGTGTCCAGATCGTGGAACGATGGTCCAGATAATGGACATTCCCCCATAGTTCGAGGCACCGATCTCTACGGTTGGTCCACTCGACAGCGGCGTCGTGACGCCTCCCCACCGGGAGCGGACGGGGCCGCTTCCCGCCCGAGAGGAACCCACCACACCATGACGCTCCAGCCCGAGACCCTGGCCGTCCACGCCGGCCAGGAGGAGGCCGACCCGGCGACCAACGCCCGCGCGGTCCCGATCTATCAGACGACGTCCTATGTCTTCGACGACACCGACCACGCCGCGGACCTCTTCGCGCTACGGGTGCCGGGCAACATCTATACCCGGATCATGAACCCGACCCAGTCGGTGTTCGAGACCCGTGTCAACGCCCTCGAGGGCGGCGTCGGCGCCCTCGCGACTTCGTCCGGCTCCGCCGCCGTCACCTATGCCGTGCTCAACCTGACCTATGCCGGTGACAACATCGTCGCCCTGTCGACGCTCTATGGCGGCACCTACGCGCTGTTCGCCCACACCCTCCCCCAGTTCGGCATCGAGGTCCGGTTCGTCGACCCCACCAAGCCGGAGGAGCTCGCCCAGCACGTCGACGACAAGACCCGCCTGGTCTTCGGTGAGACGGTCGGCAACCCCAAGATCAACGTCATCGACCTCGACGCCTGGTCGGCGGCCGCCCACGCCCAGGGCCTGCCGTTCATCGTCGACAACACCGCCCCGACGCCCTATCTGTGCCGTGCCTTCGAGCACGGGGTCGATGTCGTGGTGCACTCGGCCACCAAGTACATCGGCGGCCACGGCACCTCCATCGGCGGCATCATCGTCGACTCGGGCAACTTCGACTGGACCGCCCACGCGGACCGCTTCCCGGGCCTGACCCAGCCCGACGGCGCCTACCACGGCGTGGTGTGGAGCGAGGCCGTCGGCAACCTCGCCTTCATCATCCGGGCCCGCACCGTGCTGCTCCGCAACACCGGCGCCGCCGTCACCCCGATGAACTCCTGGTTGTTCCTGCAGGGCCTCGAGACGCTCCACCTGCGGATGGAGCGCCACAGTGAGAACGCCCTCAAGGCGGCCCGCTTCCTGGCCGACCACCCGGGCGTCGCCTGGGTCAACTACCCCGGCCTCGCCTCCTCGCCGGACAAGGCGGTCGCCGACAAGATCTTCACCGGCAAGGGCTATGGCGGCCTGCTGTCGTTCGGCATCAAGGGCGGCCGAGAGTCCGGCAAGAAGTTCATCGAGTCCCTCGAGCTCTTCAGCCACCTGGCCAACATCGGTGACGCCAAGTCGCTGGCCATCCACAACGCCACGACGACGCACAGCCAGCTGACCCCCGAGGAGCTCGAGGCGGCCGGCGTGCCCGAGGACATGGTCCGCCTTTCCATCGGTATCGAGAATGCCGACGACATCATCGCCGACCTCGACCAGGCGCTCGGGAAGGCCGGCGCCTGACACGTGGGCACCGAGCCGACCGCCGATCCGCGACAGTGGGTCGTCCTCTTCGACGGGGACGACCCACTGGTGCTGGACGGTGGCGCCACGCTGACCCACGTCGAGGTCGCCTACGAGACCTGGGGGGAGCTCAACGAGGACGCTTCCAACGCGGTCTTCGTCTGCCATGCGCTGACCGGTGACTCCCACGCGAGTGGCGACGAGGAGCGGCCCGGTTGGTGGGACACGATGGTGGGGCCCGGCAAGCCGGTCGACACCGACCGGTTCTTCGTCGTCTGCCCCAACCTCCTCGGGGGTTGTCGCGGTACGACGGGACCCTCGTCGGTCGACCCCGTCACCGGACGCACCTATGCCCTGGACTTCCCGCTGTTGTCGATCCGCGACTTCGTCACGGTGCACCGGGCGCTCATGCGGCACCTCGGGGTGGAGCGCCTGTTGGCCGCGATCGGGGGGTCGCTCGGCGGCATGCAGGCACTCCAGTGGGCCCTGGACGCGCCCGAGGAGATCGGCCATGCGGTCGTCATCGCCGCGAGCAGCCGCCTGTCGGCACAGAACATCGCGTTCTCCGCGGTCGCCCGGTCAGCGATCATGCGCGACCCGGCGTTCGCCGACGGCCGCTATGCCGACGACCCGGCGGCCAACGGCGGCCCGCGGACCGGCCTGGCGATCGCCCGGATGATGGCCCACATCACCTATCTCTCCGAGCAGGCGATGGCTGAGAAGTTCGGCCGTCGGATCCAGGACGGCGACGAGCCCCGCCGTCGTTTCGGTGTCGACTTCGCCGTCGAGTCCTACCTCGAACACCAGGGCCAGTCGTTCCTCGACCGGTTCGACCCGCTGTCCTACCTCTATCTCACCCGCTCGCTGGACTATTTCGACCCGTTCGCGGACGACGCCGCGACAGACCGGCTCGCCGCGGCCTGTGCCGAGGGTCGCGGCACCCGGGTGCTGGTCATCTCCTTCGACTCCGACTGGCGCTTCGCCACCTCCCACTCGCGCCGCGTCGTGCGGGTGCTCGAGAAGGCGCGCGTCCCGGTGTCCTTCCGCGAGATCTCCGCGCCCCACGGCCACGACTCGTTCCTGCTCGACGTGCCCGACTACCTGCGCACGGTCCGGGCGTTCCTCGACTGTGCCGCCCACGATGCGCGGTCGGCGACCAGCACCTCCTCCGAGGGGGGCGTCCGCGATGCGTCCTGACCTCGAGGTCGTCGCAGGCCTGGTCAGTCCGGGTTCACGGGTGCTCGACCTGGGCTGCGGCGACGGGCAGCTGCTGGCCCATCTGGCGGCCGAGCTCGGCTGCACCGGGACCGGTGTCGACCGGGATGCCGAGTCGATGCTCGCCGCCATCGGCCGCGGCGTCCCGGTGATCGAGCTCGACCTCGACACCCAGCTCGGCGAGTTCGCCGACGACTCCTATGACCTGGTCGTGGTCTCCCAGACGCTCCAGGCCACCCGCCATCCCGACCGGGTGCTGGCCGACGTGGGCCGCATCGCCGGGCGCGGCATCGTGTCGGTCCCCAACTTCGGGCTGTGGAAGCACCGGGCCGGGCTGTTGCTGCGCGGTCGCATGCCGGTCTCCGCCGAGCTGCCGCACCCCTGGTATGACACCCCCAACATCCACCTGGCCACGCTGGCCGACCTCGAGGACCTCTTCGACGCCCAGGGGTTCGACGTACGGCGACGGGAGCTGCTGGACGCCCAGGGCCGGTCCGCCGCGGGCCTGCGCGCCCGAGGCCCGGCCAACCTGATGGCCTCCGGGGCCGTCTATCTGGTGGCCTCCCGCCCCTGACCCGACGGATCCTGGACAATCATCGCGTGCCCGACGACCTGCCCCTGGTGCCGACGCTGGCGGTGCTGTTCGTCGTGGCGTGCCTGCGCGGCGGCGCGACCTATGGCCTGGCGCGGTGGGCCCGGTCGGCCGCCCAGCGGCACGCGACCTGGCTGGAGCGCCCCGGCGTCGCGCGCGCCGAGCGCGCGGTACGCCGGTTCGGCGCGCCGCTGGTCTCGCTCAGCTTTCTGACCATCGGCATCCAGACGGCTGTCAACGCCTCGGCGGGCGCGCTGCGGATGCCGCTGAAGTTCTATCTGCCGGCCCTGGGCGTGGGGGCGGCGATGTGGGCGACGGTCTATGCGACCGTCGGACTCGCGGCGGTCGCGGCCCTGCTGGGCCGGCTGTCGCCGGCGCTGCTGGCGCTCGCCGTTGCCGCCGTCGCGGTGGTCGCCCTCGCGACAGTGTGGGTCAGGCGCCGCGAGGACGCGGCCCCGGAGCGGAGCGGCGCCTCGGACGACCGCTAGTCACCCAGCGGCCGCCCGAGCAGCGACCGGTCGTCAGGCCTTGCGGATCGCCTTCTCGACGTCGTCGGCGGAGATGGCCTTGGTGCAGAAGAACCAGTCGACGCACTCCACGCCGTCCTCCTTGCCGTCCATGCGGTCCTTCGCGGTGCCGCAGGAGCCGGCAGGCGGGACGATGACACGGTCACCGGGGCGCCAGTCGGCCGGCGTGGCCACCGAGAACGCGTCCGCGGTCTGCAGCGCCTTGACCACCCGCATGAGCTCGTCGAAGTTGCGGCCCAGGCTCAGCGGGTAGTAGATGATCGTGCGGATCATGCCCTGCGGGTCGATCACGAACACCGCGCGGACGGCCTTGGTGGAGTCCTCGCCCGGCATGATCATGCCGTACTTCTTGGCGACCTCCATGGTGATGTCGTCGATGAGGGGGAACTTCACCTCGACGTTCTTCATGGAGTTGAACTCGATCTTGTCCTGGATGGTCCGCAGCCAGGCGATGTGGCTGTAGAGGCCGTCCACCGACAGCCCCACCAGCTGGGTGTTGTAGGCGCGGAACTCGTCGGCCATCGACGCGAAGGTCATGAACTCGGTCGTGCAGACGGGGGTGAAGTCGGCGGGGTGGGAGAACAGGATCACCCACTGGCCGGCGTAGTCGGCGGGGAAGCTGATCTCGCCCTGGGTGGTGGAGGCGGTGAACGCCGGGGCCGGGTCACCGATGCGAGGCATCGTGGTCACGACCGGGGCCTGCTCGTCTGCCATGGGGTCCTTCTTTCGTCAGCGGAGGTTGTCGAGCTGGTCTGTCAGGGGGCGCGACCCCCCCTCCAGGCAGGCTATGCCAGCCCGCCGAGGTTGTCGCCAGGGGGCTTGGGACGCTGGCTAGGGTCAGGGACATGCTCGGCTTCGGCAGCCTCCTCGACACGGCCATGGACCGGACCGTCCTGCCCGGCTTCTCTCGGGTCGGCTATGCCGTACGCCGCCGCCTGCCGGGGTGGCCGGCCGACCCCGAGCCGGGCTCGATGGCCGGCGAGGTCGCCCTGGTGACGGGCGCGACCTCCGGGCTGGGGCTGGCCACCGCCCAGGGGCTGGCCGCGCTGGGGGCTCGGGTCCACCTGGTGGTCCGCGACACCGACAAGGCCAACCGCGTCGCCGAGGAGATCCGGTCGGCAGTGCCCGCGGCCGATCTCGTCGTACGCCGCTGCGACGTCGCCGACCTCGATGACGTGCGCCGCTTCGGCGACGAGCTGGCGGACGACGTCGACGGGGTCGACGTGCTGGTCCACAACGCGGGTGCGCTGCCGCCTCGACGCACCGAGTCCCCGCAGGGTCACGAGCTGACGATGGCGCTGCACGTGCTCGGCCCGGTCCTGATGACCGAGCAGATGCTGCCGCTCCTCGCGGGTCGCGATGCACGCGTGATCATGGTGACGTCGGGCGGCATGTACACCCAGGCGCTGCGCGACGACGATCCCGAATACCTCGTCGGGACCTATGCCGGCGCCACCGCCTATGCCCGGTCCAAGCGCGCCCAGGTGGAGCTGCTCGGCCTGCTGGGTGACCGTTGGTCAGACCGGGGCGTCAGCGTCTATGCGACCCACCCCGGCTGGGCCGACACCCCGGGGGTGAGCGACTCGCTGCCGACCTTCCGCAAGGTCACCGGCCCGATCCTGCGTGATGCCGAGGGCGGCGCCGACACCACGGTCTGGCTGAGCGCGGTGAGGCCCGCGCCCGACGGCGGCGGGCTCTGGCACGACCGCCGCCAGCGTCCCACCCACTTCCGGAGCGCGACCAGACCCACATCCGAGCAGGTCGCCCGGATGTGGGCCTGGGTCGTCGCCCAGACGGGTCTCAGCCCCAGCGAGGGCTGAGCGGCCCGCTCAGGATGCGGCCTGCTCCACCGCCGGGTGCTCGGTCGCGCCCGACTCGACGGAGCCGGACACCGGCGTGGTGATGGCGATCCGCTGGCCGGACACCTCGGCATAGACGCCCGCGACGCGGATCGTCAGCACGCCGGCGTCATAGCTGGCCGAGATGCTGTCGGCGTTGACCGCGCGGCCGAGGTTGAAGACCCGGCGGAACGACCCATAGCGGATCTCCTGGAGCCGCCGGCCCTCGCTCTCCTCGGCGCGCTCGTCACGACGCTCGCCGCTCACGACCAGGTCGCGTCCGAGCACCTCGACGCTGACGTCGTTGGCGACGTCGACGCCGGGCAGCTCGATGCGGATGACGGCGTCATCGCCGTCACGGTGGGCCTCGGCGGCCGGGCTGAAGGCGCTGTCCATCGGTTCGGCCGGGGTGAAGGCCTGGCGGAACAGGGACTCGAACTCGCGGAACGGGTCACGCGGGAAATAGAGCGTGCTGCTGGTGCGCATGGTGGTTCTCCTCCACTGACGTGGCCGGGTCACCGCGACCCGGCAGGTCTGTCACTAGGTCTAACTTGAGTCTTAGCGACTCAATTCCTTTGAGGCAAGTGTTTGTAGGAAATTTTCAGGATTCCCGGGTCCTGACGGGCGATCCCGGAGGACGCGGGGCGGGCGTTCCCGCACGCGCGGACCGAGGTCGGCGACAGCCGCGACCACCGGTGGCGCCAGCCGGCTGCCGATGTCGGGCACGTCACGGCGGTGTCGATTCACTCGCGCCCGGCCCACCGCCCTAGGCTGCTGTCCGTGGCCGATTGGCTGGTCGAGAACCCTCTGGCACTGCTCTTCGCGGTGTTGGGCATCGGCACTGCCCTGGGCAATCTCCGCTGGCGCGGGCTCGGGCTGGGCCCTGCGGCGGTGCTCTTCGTGGCCCTCGCGATGTCGGCGTACGACGAGCGACTGGCGCTGCCCGAGATCCTCGGCAGCTTCGGGCTGGCCGTGTTCGCGTTCGCGATCGGCGTCACCGCAGGGCCGTCGTTCTTCGCCTCGCTCCGCGCCGGCGCGGGGCCCGTCGTCACCGTGTTCGGGACGCTCGTCGGGGTCGGCGTCCTCACCTGGGGCCTGGCCCAGGCGTTCGGCTTCGACCGGGGTACGACGGCGGGGCTCTTCGCGGGCGCCAACACCAACACCCCCGGTCTCGCGGCCGCGCTCGTGCGCCTCGATGGCGCACCGGAGCCCACCGTCGCCTATTCACTGACCTATATCGGCGGCGTCCTGGTCATGCTGGCGGCTTCGGCCTTCGTGTTGCGCCAGGCGACCCACAACCCCACACCGGATGACTCGACCAGACCGGAGTCGGTCGTCAACGCGACCATCAAGGTCACCCACGACAACGCGCTGGCCGTCCACGAGCTGACCTTCACGCCCTATGGCCGGGTGGTGTTCTCGCGGCTCCAGACAGCCGACGGCACCGTGCGGATGGCCGATGGCGACACCGTGCTCCAGCCGGGCGACCGGGTGCTGGCGATCGGCCCCGAGGTGGCGGTCAAGCACGTCACCAAGCAGCTGGGTCGCACCAGCAAGATGCAGCTCGAGCAGGACCGCTCCGAGCTCGACTTCCGCCGCATCGTGCTCTCCCAGCGCCGCTTCTATGGCCGGACGGTCGCCGACCTCCAGCTGTGGGCGACACTCGGCGCCCGGGCCACCCGGATCCGGAGGGGCGACCAGGACTTCCTGGCGACCGACGACTTCGTGCTCCAGGCGGGCGACCGCATCAGGGTCGCGGCCCCTCGGGACCGGATGGCCAAGGTGGCCGCCTATCTGGGTGACTCCGAGCACGGCATGGCCGACATCAACCCGCTCGGGCTCGCGCTGGGTCTGGCCATCGGCATCGCCCTCGGCACGGTGCCGATCGGGGTCCCTGGGCTCGGCACGTTCTCGCTCGGCGCCGCGGCCGGTCCGCTCATCGTGGGCCTGATCCTCGGCCGGCTGGGCCGCACCGGACCGGTCGTCTGGACGATCCCCCACCAGGCGGCCGACACGCTCACCCAGATCGGGCTGCTGCTGTTCCTCGCCTATGCCGGTGGGCGGTCCGGGTCGGCGTTCGTGGACGCCGTTCGCTCCCCGGTCGGTGTCAAGATCGTGCTCGCGGGGGCCCTGGTCACCGCTGCGCACGCGTTGGCGCTAGTGGTGATCGGGCGGCGGGTCCTGCGCACGGCCGGCACCAGGATCGCGGGCATCATCGCCGGGTCGCAGACCCAGCCGGCGGTCCTCGCCTATGCCAACGAGTCGTCGGGGTTCGACGCCAAGGTCGCCCTCGGCTATGCCCTGGTCTATCCCGTCGCGATGGTGACCAAGATCCTCGTGGCCCAGCTGCTGACCATGGTCTGAGGCCGCCCGGGCCGGTTGCCGTCCACAGCCGGCCTCCATCGCGGCGCCGTCATGGCGGCTGTGGAAAGCCTGCCTGACCCGAGGCCTCGACAGGGATCGTCGCGGTCATGACCTTTCGACCCGTGATCTCCAGCCAGGCCGACCTCGAGGCCGCGTGGCGATTCCTGATGCAGCCACTGGGCTTCAGTGGCGAGAGCCTGTGGTTCATGCTCGTCGAGCCCGATGGCACCGCCGTTCCTTCCATCACCCGGATCGAGGACGCGGCCGAGCCACCCGACGAGGAGCAGCTGCTCTCCCTGACCATGCACCTCTCGACCATCATCGACACCCTCGGTCTGCGCGGTGCCCGTGTCGCGTTCCTGCGGAGCCGACCGGGCGGTGGCGGCCCCGACGTCCGCGACCGCGCGTGGGCGCGCTCGCTCACGGCGGCCTGCCGGCTCGTCGGGCTCCCGTGCGAGGTGGTGCACCTCGCCACCGACCACGACGTCCGTCCCCTGCCCGGCGACGACCTCCTGGCGGCCGCGACGTGACTACCCCGCGGTGCCGTGGTGGTGGGCGAGCAGTGCGGTGGTGGGGCTGGCCCGGGCGTCTAGGCTGAAGGTCCTATGGCCCGACTGCGCTACTTCGCGATCTGTTCCCTCGACGGCTTCGTCGCCGACGCCACGGGCCGTTTCGACTGGGCGATGCCCGACACCGACGTCCATGAGTTCGTCAACGACCTCGAGCGCCCGGTCGGCACCTATCTCTATGGGCGTCGCATGTATGACGTCATGGCGGGCTGGGACATCGATGACCCCGACCGTCCCGCGGTGGCCCAGAAGTATGCCGCTCTCTGGCAGCGCGCCGACAAGCTCGTCTTCTCCTCCACCCTGGTGGAGGTATGGACGGCCCGCACCCGCCTGGTGCGACGCTTCGATCCTGCCGTGGTCCGGCAGCTCAAGACCAACTCGATGCGCGACCTCAGCGTCGGCGGCCCGGGGCTCGCGGCCGCCGCGTTCCAGGCCGGCCTGGTCGACGACGTCCACCTGATCATCTGTCCGATCATCGTCGGCGGCGGGCTGTCGGCCCTTCCTCGCGAGCTGCGGCAGTCGCTTGACCTGGCCGAGCAGCACCGGTTCACCAACGGCATGGTCTATCTGCGCTACCGCACGGTCGGCTGAGGCCGGCTGCCAGGCCCAGCCGGCCGGGGCTCGGATGGTCGGGCTGTCCACAGCCCGCCCGAACGACAGGTGCCGAGATCGTGCAGAACCGCTAGTTTCATCCCCGATGCGTCCCGTGGGGGGCGCATGCCGGTCCCGGAAGGGGGGACGATGCGGGCCATCGGGGGACGCACCGCCGCCATCGCGGCGGCCGCACTGCTGAGCCTGAACGCAGCCTGCACCGACGACAGCCCTCCCCCGTCGCCCGCGACCACGTCGTCGTCGACCCCCGCCTCACCGACACCCACCACCACCTCACCCACCCCGCAGCCCGAGTCCGCCGAGGCGTTCATCCGCCGCTGGGTCGAAGCGGACATCCGCATGCAGAACACCGGGGATGCGGCCGAGTACAGAGCGCTTAGTCGGCCGTGCTCCGCATGCATGGACTTCGCAGACCTTGTTGAGGGCTTCTACAAGCGCGGAGGTTATGTGAAGACCCGGGGCTGGAAGGTTCTCGCCCTGAAGTCACTACCCGGCTCGACCAGACGAGCACCCACCTTCCTCGTCACCGTGGACTCGAGGCCAACGACCTACAAAGAGTCAGAATTCGGCCCGACGAAGAGGCTTCCGGGGGAGCAAACTGCGTATCGAGTCTCACTGCGAGCTGCCACCATGGCTTGGCTGGTCACTGACTTGATCGAGCAGTCCTCATGAGGCGTGCTCTGATCATCATTCTCTCTACGGTTGCAGCGGTCCTTGTGCTGCCGACCAGTGCCCACGCGGGTTGCGGCGCGGAAGGCGACCTTCACGGAGGCGAAGTCAGCTGTTACTACTCTGGCGACGAGGTGAAGGCGGCGATGGAGTCGGGCGGGTCGGCCTACCGGTGGTCACTGCATCAGCAGTGCAAGACCGAGGCCACCGACGGGAGCTGTTTCAATCCCGTGGACTGCGTGACGGCGGCGGGCGTCCACGGCACGTTGTTCGCCGTCTATCGCACGCTGCTGCCCGCGGGCCCGCGGGAGCGCTACGGGTTCGCCTGTCTCAGCGCGAGCGAGGCCGGTGACCTCGGGGCGATCACTCCGGCGATGGTGTTCTCCGCGATGAAGCGGCTGGCCTGGCCCCGCTCCGATCTGGTGGTCCAGCCTCCGGGCGGTGAGACCCTGGTCAACCTCGCGACCAACTTCTTCACCGCCAACACCGAGCCGTCGACCCAGACCGTCACCCTGCTCGGCCAACGCGTCGAGATCGAGGCGACGCCCCACCGCTATGTCTGGCACTGGGCGGCGGGCGGCGAGACCGGCGAGGCCGACAGCGGGAGCCTCACGACCGACGGTCCGGGCGACGCCTATCCCCGCCTCGAGGTCACCCACACCTATCGCGAGGCCGACGTCCTCGTGCACCCCTGGGTCGACACGGTCTATGCGGGGCGCTACCGCGTCAACGGCGGGGCGTGGACCACGATCCCGCAGACGCTGACCGTGGCGGGTGACCCGGTCCCGTTGCGGATCCGCGAGGCCACGCCGGTGCTTGTCGGCTGAGACCGCCCGGCCGTGTCGCCGTTCGACGCGGGCCCTCGATCAGGTCAGCAGAGCGACCCGGGGTCGGCGGGAACGTCGACGGCGTGGGCCTGCAGGGCTTCCAGCGGGATGATCTCGAGGGCGCGGGCATTGGTCGACGCGAGGACGACCGGGGCCGCCTTGCCATCCTCGAAGGCTTGCAGCCACCGGGCGGCGACGACACACCAGCGGTCACCGGGCCGCAGGCCGGGGAACGCCCACTCGGGCCGGGGCGTGACCAGGTCGTTGCCGACGGTGATCTGCTGCTGAAGGAACTCCTCGGTCATCACCGCGCAGACCGCATGCAGCCCGACATCCTCGGGGCCGCAGGAGCAGTCGCCGTCGCGATAGAACCCGGTGACCGGGTCGGTCCCGCAGGGCTCCAGGTCACCGCCGAGGACGTTGCGCTGCGTCATGACCCCACCCTGCCACGTCCCGACGTGCCCTGTTCCCGGCCTGCCACCTCGCCGGCGACCGGGATGGACCGACGAGGTGGCAGGCGGCTCGGGACGGGCTGACGTCCGTCAGGGGATCGGGCGGCGCCAGGGGCGCGCGGACCGAAGCGAGGCTGGGATGCGCGTGGTGGCACCCGCGTCGGCGGTGGATGCGACGCGGCGGCGAGGATGGGTCTGGGCGCGGGCGTCGGCCTCGAGGCGGTTCCAGACATAGCCGAGGTACTGCATGTGGGTTCTCCGTTTCTCCCGGTCAACACATCTGGAGCCGTGGCCGGCGCTCCAGATACCAACACCAGCAAAAACGTTATGCCAGTGTCGACGTGGCTGCAACCCCCAAAATGCTTATGCTGGTGTCGCAACTAGGAGGTGCGATGCCTTATCCCGACGTTCCCCGGCCCGATGTGCCGGCACCGATCGCGGTCGTGCGTGACTTTGTGAACACCACCGACCTCGAGACCGGCGGGGACGACCTGTCGACCCCTGCGGAGCTGGTCCGGTGGCTCGCTGGCGCGGGTCTGGTCACCGGGGCACCCGGCGCCACGGGGCACGACCTCGCCCTCGCGCGCCAGCTGCGGGCGGGGCTGCGCGCGGCCCTGGAGCACAACCACGACCACGCGAGCGCGGAGCTCCCCGAGCTCGAGGCGTCGCTCGCCTCGCTCGACATCGCGCTCACGTGGAGCGCCAGCGGAGCGATGCTCAAACCCGCCAGCGGCGGCGTCCGGGGGGCCCTGGCCGCCATCGGCATCGCGGCCCACCAGGCCGCGGCCGACGGGCTGTGGCACCGCCTGAAGATCTGCTCGTCCGACGAGTGCGCCTGGGCCTACTTCGACCACTCCAAGAACCGCTCCCGACAATGGTGCGAGTACGGCTGCGGCAACCGCATCAAGACCCGCGCCTATCGAGCCCGTCAGAGGTCGGCAGCGCCGGCCTGACCCGCCGAAAGGCAGGCGCGGCCGAGCGCGACCAGGTCGGGGCCGGTGAGTCCGGGCCAGCCGTGCACGCGGTCGGCCCACGCCGCCGGGATCGACGCAGCACCGTGGAGCGCGCCGAGCAGCCCGCCCGCGATGGCGGCCACCGTGTCGGTGTCGTCACCGATGCGTACGGCGTGGCAGAGCCCCTCCTCCAGCGGAGCCTCGGAGCGAAGCCCCGCGGCGACGGCGACGACCGCCGCCTGGAGCGCCGTGACCGTCCAGCCATTGGGCGAGAACCGGCGCCCGGGGACGCCGCTGGACGTGTCGGTCAGGGCGTCGTCGAGCAGGGCGCGCCACCAGTCGCGCCGCGCCCCTGGGACGAGGTCGAGACCCGCAGTCGCGACGAACTGCCGCTCGGTGAGCGCGACCCTGACGGCCTCGGTCCACAGGATGCAGGAGTCGCCGGCGACGGGATCGGCGTGCGTCAGCGAGGCGACGACCCGGGCCGCGACCGCCGTCGCCTCCCGGTCGTCGGGCCGCCACAGCGCGACGGGGGTGGTGCGCATCAGGGCGCCGTTGCCGGCGGCGTGGGGGTGGTCGACGGCGAAGACACGGGCCTCCTGTGCCAGCAGACCGCCCATAGCCTGGCCACCGGCAGCCTCGGTGCCCGCCGCTCGACGGCGCACTGCCCCGAGGACCGCGCGGGTCTGGTTGCCGATGTCGGCGGGGCCGCCGTCGAACCACGACAGGAAGCCGGCAGCGACCAGGTCGCACCCGGACGCGGCGGTGAGGTCGGCCCCGGCGGCCACCGCCCGGGCCACCGCCACCGTCATGGCGGTGTCGTCGCTCCACTCGCCGGGCGCGAAGTCGCCCAGCCCGCCGCCGATCATCTCGGGCCGCTGGCCTGCCTCGAGCGGGGTCGCGAACTCATAGGGCACCCCCAGGGCATCGCCGACGGCCGTGCCGAGCAGCGTGCCGGCGGCGCGGTCCATCAGCGCGTCAGTCATGGTCCGAGGCTAGGCGCACCCGCCGACGCCCACCGACGTGGCCGGTCCGGCCCTGCGAGGTGGGAGGTTCTGCCCTTCGAGATGGGAGTAGCTGTCGTCCGCGGCGACAGAATCTCCCACCTCGCGCGACAGAACCCCCCACGTCGCGCGGAAGTCCTGGTCAGATGGCGGGGAAGAGCCGGTCCAGGGCGTCGTGGAGCTCGCGGCGGTGGTCGGCGTCGATCGGCCCCGTGGCGTGGAGCATCGTCGCAGTACCGGGGACGTCGCAGACCGGGTAGCCGTGGATGCTCGGCGTCCACACCCGCGGCAGCGTGGCTCCCGCGAAGCAGAGCAGGGCGCCGACGGGCACCTCATAGGCGGCCATCGCCTCGCGGACCATGCGCACCTGGCGATCGAGCTTCTTGACGATGAGCGTGCGGTCGTGGCCGTTGACCAGCAGCCGCTCACGCTCGTCGTTGACTCCCGACGCCCAGACGACGTCGACCCGCGAGCCCGCATAGTTGTGGGCCTCGACGACCCAGATCCCCCGCGAGGTCACGGCCAGGTGTGCGATCTCGTCCCCCAGGACGCCGAGCCCCCGCCGGCGGTCGTGAAGGAGCAGAGTCTCGCTGCCACCGGCCTCGGCCAGGATCGCGTTGAGAGAGCTGGAGTGCTGCTGACGGTCGGCATTGCGGCGCTCGGTGTCGCGGGCCATCCACGACTCCAGGTCGATCAGCTCACCGGTGCCGCGGACGGCGGGTGGGTGATAGGCCTCGTGCTGCAAAAGAGGTGTAGTAGTCACGGTGGACCCCCCGAGTTCCCGAGATAGAAGGTGGCCTCTTTCTACCTGTGAAGACGGCCTACGCCAACGGAACCTACGCAGATGTAGGGTAAAGAAACTGCTGGTCCAAACCAGCCTTGCCACACGTGTGTCAACCTCTGAACAATCAACCAACGGTTCCGTAGCATAAGGAATGGGAGCAGCACGGCCGCGGCGGCCGGCCCGTTGCAAGAACCTGAGCCAACCTAGTGCGAGCGTGCTGTTGCCAAGCGCATTCGCCTGCTGGTAGTTACGAGGACATCACGGGAAAGTGCGCGTACGCTGACCCGGAATCGAACGGGAAGGGGGCACGCGAGTGAGCTCTCGGGATCGTGCAGAGGACGCCGCCCAGGCAGGCCTCGGACAGCGCATCCGCGACGCCCGCGTCGCACTGGGCATGACTCAGGGCGAGCTGGCCGGCAACGACTACTCCGTGGGTTACATCTCCCGGATCGAGTCCGGAGACCGACGGCCCAGCCGCGAGGCCCTGGTGGCTATCGCCGGACGCCTCACGGTGTCGGTCGACTTCCTCGAGACCGGCCAGGACGGCGATCTGCGCCGCGAGCGCACCCATGACCTCGACGGAGCCGACATGTCCCTCGCCGCCGGCGAGGTCGACTCGGCCCTCTCGACAACCGCGGCGTTGCTCGACTCCGGCGTGCTCGCGCCGTTCCCCGACCTCGAACTGCGATCGCTCTATATCCACGCCCGCGCCCAAGAGGCTGCCGGCGACGTCCACCAGGCCATCATCGAGCTCGAGGACCTGCGCGACCGCTCGGAGGACACCCCGCTCGCGGTGCAGGTGGCGCTCGCGTTGTCGCGGTGCTACCGCGAGACCGAGGACTTCGAGCAGGCGATCAGCGCCGGTGAGCGCCAGCTCACCTCCCTGGAGACCAAGGGGCTGACCGGCACGGCCGACTATGTGCGGCTGGCCATGACGGTCGCCGGCGCGCACTACGAGGCCGGTCAGCTCGGCCTCGCCACCAGGCTGGCCCGCCGTGGCATCGCCGCGGCCGAGGCGATCAGCTCGCCGGAGGCCCAAGCAGCTGCCTATTGGAACGCCAGCATCTTCGAGCGTGACAACGGCCATCTCGAACGCGCGATCGACCTTGCTTCGCGCGCGCTCGGAGTCCTCGAGAACGGCGACAGCACCCGCAACCTGGCACGCTTGCGGACCCAGCTCGCCCTGTTCCACCTGCGCGACCCCCACGCCGACCTGGTCGACACCCGTCGACTTCTCGAGCTGGCCGCCCAGGAGATGAAGTGGTCGTCGGCGAGCCCTGTCGACCAGGCGCGCAACGAGATGGCGTTCGCCCGACTGCTGATCCGCGAAGGTCGGGGGCGGCAGGCCCTCGAGCGCCTCGCATCCGTGCCGCCGGGCGTGTGCCACCAGGAGCCGTCACTGTCGGCGGAGCTGCGCGTGATCGAGGTGATCGCCCTGGTGGCCGACGAAGCCCCCGTCGAAGAGGCCTATCTGGGCGCGACCAACCTCCTCGACCTGCTCGGTTCCGACCGAGGCATCGGCCAGCTGTGGTTCGAGCTGGGTGAGGCCATGGCGGCCTACGGCGACAAGCCCCGGGCGGCTCAGGCCTACCGGCAGGCGTCGGTCTGCCTGGGTGCGTCGCGGGTGCTCATGCCGATCTACGACCGGACCGCCTACTCCCTGTCGACCCTGGCCTAGCCCGAGGGGGTTTCACCCCAGCTGGTCGCCCACGGCGGCGGTCCGGCCGCCCATCACTGTCGTCAGCAGCAGAGGCTGTCGCCACCTCCACGGCTCAGCGTCGAGACGCCCTTGGCCTCAGCAGACGAGGGCACGGACACCGAGGCGAGGGTGAGGGCGACGGCGGCGGTGACGATAGCGGCGATGATCCGAGACATGATGGCTCCTTGGGGGGTGAGAGAGTGTTTCCCTGTCGCGTCGATGTGACACCACACGGGCATAAATTGGCAACTCTCTTGGTCAACCCGCGGTACGTTGCTTTGCTGGTGCAATCGCTCTGGAGGAGCCACGTGTGGCGGCGTTGCACAGTCATGCAGTTGATGGCCCGATTCTCAGGCCGGGTCGATGGGGGTCGAGTCCGCCGTTCGGACGCGCTTGCGTCATCGTGATTCCGCTGGGAGCCGGCCGCGTCGCTGCAGAAAACTGCAATTCACGAGGTTTCGCGGGTCAACCACTTGTCGTCCGACGGGGTGAATTCTCGGTCACTGGTCCAGACCGGTCGGACAAGTCTCGCGCCGGTTGCCCGACCTGACGAGGTCCCGGACGCTGGCGCGGCCACCGACGGCCCGCCGACGAGCACCGGACCCGGGGCTGTCCGGCTCTCGGACCCGCTATGGCTCAGGTCATCGACGCTCGGTCACGAGCGGTCGCTGGTCAGCTCTCCGAGCAGTTGGCGACATAGGCCGCCACCACCGATCTGTGGGCGGATGACCTGCTTCTCGATGTGCGAGATGAGCCGATCGGCCTGGTCCTGGGTCGCGGGCTGCGCGTTGTCGTCCATGCGTGTCCTCCCGTGCGTCATCGCCGGATCCACGCGGCGCCCCAGACGCGGGAACGCCGTCCCCCGGACGCGCCGAGGCCCCAGAGTCGGGGGCGCTCCGGGGCCTCGGGGGCGGGGGTCGATGGGGTGGCGGCGGGGGGACCGCCACCCCGGGGGGGTCAGTTGACGATCACGTCCTCGGGCGGGGCGACGGAGACGGTGACCTCGGGGCTGGTCGCATCGCCGGCGACGAGCAGCAGGTAGTCGCCGGTCACGGCCTCGTCGACCTGGAGGCCGCGACCCATCTCGCTGCCGTCGGGGGCGAACATCGTGTAGCCGCGGTCGAGTCCGAGGACCAGCGCGTCGACGAAGAAGCAGTCACCCGCAGTCGCGGGGATGGTCACGACAGCGACCTTGTCGACATCGGCGAGGGTCAGCGAGACGTTGTCGCCGATGGCCGCTGAGGTCTCCTCGGTGGACAGGATCTTGGCCTTGGTCACCGAGGTGTCGAACAGCCGGAAGGTGTAGCTGCCGTCGTCGGGCAGCCGGTAGACGTCCGGCGCGTCCGGGGTCTCCAGCCAGGGCTGCACCATGCCGTCAGGACCGATGAGCTCGCCGGCCCTGGCATCGAGCGCCGGCAGGGTCACGGTGCTGTCGGCGGTGCCGGTGAACGTGACGTCGACGGGCTGGAACGGCAGGTCGGCACTGACGTCGACCGCGCTGTCCACGTGGCCGGTGTAGTGCTTGGGGGTCGATGCCCACAGCTTGAGCGGCACGCTGGAGTAGGCCGGCAGGTTGAGCGTGTAGGTGCCGTCGGACCTGGCGTTGAAGTGGATCGCGTTGTCGACCGGGGGTTCCTCGTCGCCCGGTTCGGGCAGCGGGATGCCCTGGTCGTCGACGACGGTGATGTTGGACAGCTCGTTGCCCTCATAGCCGACGCTGACGAAGTCGCCGCCGGTCGCCTGAACCAGCACGGTGACGACCGAGGTCGGCGGAGCGATCACCAGACCGTCGGGGTCGTTGACGTCGAGGACGTAGGGCAGCGGGTCGGGCGTGACCGCCATGCCGACGGCCTCCTCCCGGACACCAGACGCCGCGAGCACGGCGCGGACCTGGTCGCCAGGTGCCGGCGGGAGGGCCAGCACCTGCTGGAAGTGGCCCTTGTCCAGGGTGACGTAGCCGGCACCGACCCACCCGAACCCGCTGTTGGTCTGGAGCAGCGCCTTGCCGGCGCCGGCGTAGTCGGTGGTGCCGTTGACCCGCAGCTCCCGGCCGCCCGCCGGGGTGGCCAGCCACTTGAGGCCGACCAGCATCTGCGGCTGCCAGGTCACGACGACCTTCAGGGTCCCCGAGACAGCTTCCGGGCGCCCGGACTGCGCGGGCAGCACGACGCGGTAGCGCAGTGTGCCGCGGTCGGGTCGCACCTTGAAGGCGTAGTCGGCCCGAGCATCGATCGTGGTGGCCTTCACCCGAACCCAGGCGCTGCCGTCGCGCTGCTGGAGCACGACGCGACTGCTGGCGGCGGCTCCCCGAGCCCGACCCTTGATGGTGATGGCATGACCCTCACGCACGGTGTCCGCGGACACGCTCGCTGTGATGGTCGTGGCGGCCTTGGCCGCACTTGCTGCTGCAGGCAGAGCCACCGACATTCCCATAGCCGGTAGTGCCACAGCGATGACGAACAACAACTGACGTCGCACGTCGTCCTCCTCGCCCCGAGATGAGCTGTGAAGCTCGCGCACCAATGACGTTGCCACTCTTGACTGTGGCCTTAGGCGTATTCAGGGGAGATGGTCCGCACGGGCTAGACCGGGCCATAGACAACTAGTCCGTGACGACACCGATCGTCTGGCGACGGATTCCGTTGTCAGCCAGGGCACCAGTCGAGAAACAGGGCGAACCGACCCCGCTCGCCCGCGGATTCGGTGGATACGAGGCCCCCAACTTTGTCACGGCCGGTTGCCGGAAATTCCCAAATCTGGGCAAGCGATCACCTCGCGCCGTCGCGCGGCGTCACCCAACCGAGCCATGCCGGATCACCAGGCGTAGGCCTCCGGAGCGGGCTTGGCGCCGTTGGGCGCCGGTGCCGGGAACAGCTCGTCGAGCCTGGTCAGCGTCGCCTCGTCCAGCTCGATCTCCAACGCCCTCAGCGTGCCGTCGAGCTGGTCCTGCGTGCGCGGCCCGATGATGGGCGCGGTCACCGCGGGCCGCGACAGCAGCCACGCGAGCCCGACGTGGGCCGGGTCCTCCCCGAGGTCGGCGCACAGCCGCTCCCAGGCCTCGATGGTGGCGCGGTGCTGGTCGAGACCCTCGGCCGAACGCCCCGTGCCGGACCGGGACCCGCCGCCCTCGCGCTCCTTGCGGATCGCCCCCGACAGCAGCCCGCCGTGCAACGGGGACCACGGGATGACCCCGAGCCCATAGTGCTGCGCCGCCGGCAGCACCTCGAGCTCGACCCAGCGCGTCATCAGGTTATAGATCGACTGCTCGCTCACCAGGCCGAGGAAATGGCGGGCCTTGGCGGCCTCCATCGCCTGGGCGAGATGCCAGCCGGCGAAGTTGGACGATCCGACATAGAGGATCTTGCCTTGGGCCCGCAGCGTCTCCATGGCCTCCCAGATCTCCTCCCACGGCGTCGACCGGTCGACGTGGTGCATCTGGTAGAGGTCGATGTAGTCGGTCTGGAGTCGCTTGAGGGAGGCGTCGCAGGCCCGCCGGATGTTGAGCGCCGACAAGAACGTGTCGTTGGGCCAGTCGCTCATCGAGCCATAGAGCTTGGTCGCGATCACGGTCCGCTCGCGCCGGCCACCGCCCTGGGCGAACCAGCGCCCGATGATCTGCTCGGTGACCCCCTCCCCCTTCTGCCAGCCATAGACGTTGGCGGTGTCGAAGAAGTTGATGCCGTGCTCGTGGGCGCGGTCCATGATCGCGTGGCTGTCCTCCTCGGAGGTCTCCGGCCCGAAGTTCATCGTGCCCAGGCACAGCCGGCTCACCGACAGTCCGGTGCGGCCGAGGTGGGTGTAGTCCATGGTGTTCTCCTCCGAGTCTCACGCGCTCACTCGCGACAGTACGCCGCCACGCATGACCCACCAGCCGGCGAACGGCCCCGAACGCCGCCTGCCGCGATCGGCGTACGGCGACCAGCAGGTCGAGGCTCAGGCGCCGATGCTGATCGGGATGCGCTGAGGCCCGAAGTCCTCGGCATGGTCGGCGAACCGGCCGGGCAGCGCCAGGTGGCAGCGCGGGCAGCTGCCATCGGGGGCCAGGCGGTAGGCGACGATGCGGTAGCGGTCGCGCTCGATCAGGGCGTGGCCGCAGCCCGAGCAGCGCGTGGTCTCGCCCTCGGCGTTGCGCAGGTTGCCGGTATAGACGAAGTGCAGGCCCTCCTCCAGCGCGATCTGCTGGGCGCGCACGAGTGTCGACAGCGGTGTTGCCGGGACGTCACGCATGCGATGGTCGGGGTGGAACGCGGAGAAGTGGTGCGGTACGTCGGGGCCGAGCTCGGCCATGATCCAGCGCACCATGGCCCGCAGCTCAGCGTCGGAGTCGTTGTGACCGGGGATCAGCAGCGTGGTGATCTCGAGCCAGACGTCGGTCTCGTGCTTGAGATAGACGAGGGTGTCGAGCACTGGCTGGAGGCTGGCGCCGGTGACGAACCGGTAGAAGTCGTCGTTGAAACCCTTGAGGTCGACGTTGGCGGCATCCATCACGGCGAAGAGCTCGGCTCTCGCCTCGGGGTTCACATAGCCCGCCGTGACGGCGACGGTGTTGATGCCGCGCTCACGGCAGGCCCGAGCGGTGTCCTCGGCATACTCGGCGAAGATGACCGGGTCGTTGTAGGTGAAGGCCACGCTGCGGCTGCGCCACGCGAGCGCCGTGCGCGCGATGCCTTGCGGTGAGGCCTGGTCCATGAGCCGGTCCAGCTCGCGCGACTTGGAGATGTCCCAGTTCTG
>JAGQUE010000633.1 GCA_020438665.1 Nocardioidaceae bacterium
CTAGCCGCAATCAGGGTGCCCCTTTTCGGCCGCAAAGGCGGTCATGACAGTCCTGCCTGGAGGCCTGCCGAGGCAACCGCACCTCAGGCCCGCTGGTGCTGCGGCCATCTCGGGGAAGTCCCCCGCCACATCAGCCCCCGCTCGCTGCACCATGCGGCGATCGCCAACGCCCTTGACGCGGGCATTCCGCTGCGCGACGCACAGATCGTGGCACGCCACACCGGCCCAGGCACCACAGAGCACTGCGACCGCGTCCGCGGTAACCTCGACCAGCACGGCGTTGACTGCCTCACCGCGTACGTCTCCGGGGTGTAGCCCGGGGATCGATTGACTACGCGCCTCGATTTGACCGGCGGAGGGCGCAGTCGGAGAGGACTCCTCGGCGCAGGGACGCATATCGCGGATCGAGCCGGCGTTTCCACTAGTCTCGCGAGATGGTCACCAATGTGAATCCTGAGGCGAACTGGGTGCCTGCCCGACTGATTCCCACATCTGGGATCAGCGGCGCTCAGGAGCAGGAAACGCGGGCGACATCGGCACTGCTCGCTGTTCTTGGCTCGGTCGACGAGTTCGGGCGTCGCCTGACAAGGCTGGCGGGTGCACCCGCAGGCACCATCGAATGCTTCACCGAGGTTGCCTTCAAGCTCAACGGGACCAAGACCATCGCGCGACCTGATGGTCTCATTCGGGTATCCCGCGGCAAGACCACTTGGGTGGCTCTGGTCGAAGTAAAGACCGGGAAGAACCCACTGGTTGCGGACCAGCTGAACCTGTACCTGGACGTGGCAAGGGAACAAGGCTTCGACGCCCTCATCACCATCTCGAATCAGATCAGCCCCAACGAGAACAAGCACCCGACGCCGGGCATCGACGGCCGGAAGCTTCGCAAGCTGTCGCTGCATCACTGGTCTTGGTCCCGGCTTCTGTCTGTTGCGGTCATGGAGAAGGAGCACCGAGGGGTAAGCGACCCCGATCAAGCATGGATCCTGGGTGAACTGATCCGGTACTTGGAGCACCCCAAGTCCGGAGCACTCGCTTTCGACGACATGGGCGAGAACTGGGTTTCGCTCCGCGACGCAGTGTCGGCAGGCACGCTGAGGGCGTCCGACAAAGAAGCGATCAGCGAAGTCACCGCCAACTGGGATGCGCTGCTCCGCTTTGCCGCACTGCACATGGGCAGGCGGCTGGGCACGGAGGTTCGGCACCACCTGAATCGCAAGGAGAGCAGCGACCCCTCCCAGAGGCAGCACAACCTCGCGGCCATGTTGGTCAACGGTGGCGTACTCGCAGGCGACGTCAGGATTCCTGACACCGTCGGCGATATCACCGTGACGGCCGACCTCAGGGCGAAGTCGATCACGTGCGCCGTGGCGATCGATGCGCCGAAGAGCGGCCGGAACACCACCCGTATCAACTGGCTAACGCGCCAACTCAAGTCGGCACCAGGACATGTCCGCGTGGAGGCATTCGTTGCGCACCAGCGCGGGCGCGGCGCTGCCGAACTTCTTGGCAGGGTCCGCGAAGAGCCGGACACGCTCCTTACCGATCCGTCCAAGGAAGTTGTTCGATTCGAAGTGGCGACCATGACCAAGATGGGGATCAAGCGCGGCACCGGCCAAGGAGCCTTCATCGACTCGGTCCTGGAAACCCTGGACGCCTTCTATGCCGACGTGGTGCAGCACTTGAAGGAATGGCAGGCCCCGCCCCCGAAGGCACCCAAGCCACCTCAGGTTGAGACCCAGAGCAACGATCGCGACCCAACAGAAGAAACGCCCTCGACCCTCGACTCGACTAAGGCGTGGGATCCGCCCTCGTTCCAGCCATACCGCGCGCGCGAGTTCTGACCGAACAGATCCTGGGGAAGTGTCCTCCTGCGGACCCATCGCAGGAGAACCCTCCTGCCCGGCAACTCCTTCGCGGATATGCCGCCGCGTGTGGTCGGCGTGCGCGGCCCTACCTCCGTCGTGGCATAATCGTGGCATGAGTCGCACACGACTGAGTACGACGGTGGACACAGACCTCCTGGAGAGCGCTCGGAAGACATCCGGCAAGCCGGACTCGGCGTTGGTTGACGAGGCCCTCGCCGCCTTGCTGGCTCGGCATCGCGCGGCAGAAGTGGACGCTAGCTACGCCGCCTACGACACCCATCCCCTTGAGGAACCTGACGAGTGGGGAGACCTGGCCTCGTTCCGTCGCGCGGTCGCAGCCTCGTGACCAACGTGCCCGCGCGTGGGGAGGTGTGGTGGTGCGAAATGGCCGAGATTGGCCGCAGACCCGTGGTCGTCCTGTCTCGAGACGCAGTAATCCCCCGCCATGGACGAACCCTCATCGCGCCGTGCACGACCACGATCCGAAACCTCCCCAGCGAAGTACTCCTCGAACCCGGCGAGGACCCGGTACCGCTGCTCTCGGCGGTCAACCTCGACTCAGTTGAGAGCGTCTCCATCGCGATCCTGGTCGAACGCCTCGGTCGGCTGGCCGAGGAGCGGATGCGCCAGATCTGCGCCGCCCTCGCCATTGCGGTGGACTGCTCGAACTGAGCTCACCAGTCGCTGGCAACGACCGTCTGCGGCCACCGCAGCTGCGACCCAGCCGACACGAAACCGCGTCCTACCGCGAAGCGGCAGTATCCCCTTCCGGCACCCCTCTGTTGTCAAGGGGTGGGTTGGAGGGTGTTGATCGTGGTGGTCTTCCGTGTGGTGGTGGGCGGGGGTAGCGTCGTTGGGGCGGGTCCTGGGAGTGGCTGATCCGAAGTGCCGGTGTGCGGGTGAGAGCCGGTCGCGCTGGAGTTGAGTGTCGCCCCGCGGTGCCCTCCCAGGCCCGCGTCTGCCTCTGGTGGCAGGTGAGTGGCGGCGTCTGCTCGTAGGCGTCGGTACAGGGCGTCGGAGATCCTTCGCTTCAGGCAGCGCATGGCTTCGGCCTTGGTCTTGCCGGCGGCGAGTTTGCGGCGGTAGTAGCCCCGTCCTGGGGTGTCGTGGCGTAGCTGGCTGGTGGCGACCATGTGGATCATGTGGTTCATCCGACGGTTACCCGCGCGGGAGAGTCGGTGGCGCACGATCTCCCCGCTGGAGGCCTCGATGGGGGCAGTCCCGGTCCAGGAGGCGTACCGGTTGCGATCAGCGAACCGGGCGACGTCGCCGGTGTCGGCCAGCACCCGGGCGGCCACGACCGGCCCGACGCCGGGCAGCTCCATCAGTCTCGACCCAGAAGCGCGGACCATCTCGCTGAGCTCCTTGGTGATGGCCTTGGCCTTCTTCTCGATCACCACGAGCTCAGCGATCTGCTCAGCAGCGAGGCGACGGCGGGTCTTCCCGGCCAGGTCACGGGGCTTCACCTTGGCCAGGATCTGCTTGGCCTGGTTGGTGCTCATCTTCTTCTTCGACTGTCCCGGAACCAGCTCCGACAGCAGCCGGTGGACCCGGTTAACGCACTGGATCCGGGAACGGGTCAGCTCTGCACGCCGGTCGACCAGCAGCCGCAGCGCCTCCAGCTGCGGGTCGTGGGCCAGCACCCGAAGGCCCTTGGTGCGCACCGCGACCACCGCGACCGCGTGCGCGTCGTGCGGGTCGGTCTTGCGGTTGTGGCCGGTATCGAACATCCGCGCACGCGCCGACAGCTTGGCAGGCACGTCGACCACGCGCTCGCCGTCGGCCAGCAGCCGTTGGGCCAGCGGCCGGCCGGCACCGTTGCTGCCCTCGACCGCCCAGGTCCGGTCCCGATAGGACCCGACATGCTGGCGCAT
>JAGQUE010000061.1 GCA_020438665.1 Nocardioidaceae bacterium
AGGGTCTTGCCGGAGCCGACCTCGCCCTGGAGGAGCCGGTTCATCGGCCACTCACGGGCCAGCTCGGCCTCGAGGGTCTCCCCCACCGCGCGCTGGCCCGCGGTCAGCGTGAACGGCAGCCGGGCGTCGAACGCCGCCAGCAGGCCGCCGCCACCGGTGCGGGCCTGCGCCCCGGTGGCCCTGATCGCCGCGCGTCGCCGGGCGAGGACCAGCTGGGTCACCAGCGCCTCCTCCCAGCGGAAGCGGCGCTGGGCCGCGAGCGCCTGGCTCTCCTCGGTGGGCGCGTGGATCCAGTCCAGCGCCGTCCGGGCGTCCGGCAGGCCATGGCGGCCACGGACGTCGGCCGGCAGCAGCTCGGGCAGGTCGTCGACGATCGACCGCGCGAAGGTGACCATCCGCTGGAGGTCCCAGGAGTCGAGGTCCTTGGTCTGGGGATAGATCGGGAACAGGCCCTTGGTGCCCTGCAGCACGTGGAAGGTCTCGGGATCCTCGCTGTCCGCGCCATCCTCGCTGAACATGATCGCTTTGGGATTGGTCAGCTGCCAGTGGTTGCCGAACTTGCCCACCTGGCCCGCGAACACCCCCTGCTGGCCCTCTGCATACTTGCGCTGGAAGAACCGCGCGAGCTCGACCTTCTTGGCGAAGAAGGTCATCTTGAGCTCGGCCCCGTCGGTGCGCAGCAGCGTCTCGACCCGATAGGCCGGCCGATTGGTGCGCCGGTCGGTGTAGGGCTTGAGCTCGGACGACTCGATCTCGCCGACGACCATCAACATCTGGCCCACGGCGAGCTGGCGCACCTTGCTCAGCTCGCCGGTCTTGAGATAGCGGCGGGGGAAATGGCCGAGCAGGTCGCCCACGGTCTGGATCCCCAGCCGAGCGACGCCGTCACGCTTCCTCTTGGAGGCGTCGCCCATCACGACCTGGATCGGTGAGTCGCGCGTGATCACGGCAGCTCCCTCATGCGAGCGGTCACCCCTATTCGACGGACACGAGGAGCGGGTAGCGCTCCTGGCCTCCGTCGTACACCACGGCATCGACAAGCGGGTGGTGCTCGGCCAGGTGAGCGGCACAGCGCTCGGCCAGGCCGCCACCGTCGGCGCCCTCCACGAGCGTGACCAGCTCGCCGCCACCACCCAGGAGCCGGTCCAGGATGCCGCGCGCCACGACGTCCAGGTCGTCGCCGACGACCACGAAGTCGCCACCGATGGCACCCAGCACGTCGCCGGGCTCGCACGGTCCGGCCATCGTCATCGCGGTCTTGGCCGCCACCGTCACAGCGCCGTGGCGAGCGTGGCGGGCGGTGGCCGTCATCTCCAGGACGTCCTGGTCGAAACTGCGGCCGGGCTCGTGGACCGCGAGCGCCGCCAGCCCCTGCACCTGCGCCTGCGTCGGGATGACCACGACCCGCAGCCCGTGGTCCTCCTCGGCGGTGCGGGCCGCGATCTCGGCCACCCGCAGCGAGTCGTGGTCGTTGGGCAGGACGATCACCTCGGCCGTCGCGGCCTCCAGCATCGCCTGGAGGATCATGCCGGTCGACGGTCGCTGCCCCGCACCACCCGGCACCACGACCGCACCCGCCTCGGTGAACAGGCTGGCCAGCCCGGGACCGGCCGCGACCGTCACCACGGCACGGCCCTTGCGGCCGGCGACCTTGTGACGGGCCGCCGCCACCTGCTCGGCGAAGTGGGTCACGCGGATGCGGTGAGGACGGCCCGCCTCGATGCCGGCTTCGACCGCGGCTCCGACGTCGTCGACGTGGACGTGGACGTTCCACAGCCCCTCGCCACCGACGACGACGAGCGAGTCGCCGAGAGGCGACAGCCGGTCACGCAGGACCGGGATCGCATCGTCGGCGGCGTCGAGGAGATACATCACCTCATAGGCCGGCCCGCCCTCGGTGAGGTCGACGCCCCCGCGAGGCACCGGAATGTGGCGGTTGCCGATCGCGGGCTTGACCGGGCTCGGCCGGCGGCCCGTCACGACCCGCTCGGCGGCGTCGAGCACCACACACACACCGCGGCCGCCCGCGTCGACCACCCCGGCGTCGGCCAGCATCGGAAGCTGCTCGGGCGTGTGGGCCAGCGCCTCGCGCGCCGCGGCGGCCGCGATCGTGAACACGTCTCGCCCCCTGGACTTGGGGTCCTCGGTCACCAGGGCCATCGCGGCGTCGGCCGCCGCTCTGGCGACGGTCAGCATCGTCCCCTCGACGGGCTTGCCCACGGCGGCGTACGACGCGTCGGCGGCGTCGCGGAAGGACTCGGCGAGCACGGTGGCCTGGCGCTGGTCGGGCTCCGTCTCGGCGATGCGGTGGGCGACGGCGCCGAGCATCTGGCTGAGGATCACGCCCGAGTTGCCGCGGGCGCCCAGCAGGGCCCCCCGGGCGAACCTGGTGAGCGCGGTGTCGACGCCGAGACCGGGCTCGGCGGCGACGGCCTCATGGATCGCGTCACGCGCGGCCGAGACCGTCAAGAACATGTTGGTGCCGGTGTCGCCGTCCGGCACGGGATAGACGTTGAGGGCGTCGATCTCCTCGCGGGCCTGACTCAGGGCGTCGGTGGCCGCGTCGACGAAGCGCAGCACCACGCCGAGCCGGAAGCCCTCGTCATCCATGTCGCCTATCCTGATGCCTGCGTCCCTGTCGTCGGCGGAGACGAACCGCAGTCCTGCTCGATCCGCGTCGCGGTCGAGGGGTGACCGGACTCACGCCGCCGTCTGCAGACTAGTGGCTGAGGCGCGATTTCCCCCTCGTGGGGGAGGTCGGATAGGCTGATGCGGTTGCCCGCCGCACGGTGGGCCCTTCGACGTGAACCAACAATCTCGATCCATCAGGAGTGACCGGTGGCTGCCGTCTGTGACATCTGCGCCAAGAAGCCGACGTTCGGCAACAACCGCCCGTGGTCGCGCAAGATCACCAAGCGTCGCTTCGACCCCAACATCCAGCGCGTCCGCGCCGTCATCAACGGCACGCCCAAGCGCATGAACGTCTGCACCAGCTGCATCAAGG
>JAGQUE010000634.1 GCA_020438665.1 Nocardioidaceae bacterium
CACGAGATCTCCATGGTCGACCTGGCCCGGTGGATCATCGAGCTGACGGGGTCGTCCTCGGCGATCGAGTTCATCCCGCGTCCCGTCGACGATCCCGAGGTACGCCGCCCGGACGCGTCGCTGGCCCGGTCGGTGCTCGACTGGCAGCCGGTGGTGCCGATCGAGGTGGGCCTCAAGCACACCATCGACTGGTTCCGCGAGCATCCCGAGCTCGTGGACGTCGAGCCCGCCTGACCGAGGCGCGGCGCCCCTCGGGATCCGGGAGGTCAGCGGATCGGTGTCCAACGCGCCGAGAAGATGGCCGTGCCCGGCGTCAGTACGCCACGCGTACGCGACCAGCCGCCCCAGACGCGCTCGTGGCCGGCAGGCCACTCCGGCTCGAGCAGTCGCTCGAGGACGAATCCGGTGCCCGCCAGCAGCGCGACCCAGTCACCGAGCGTGCGGTGGTGCTCGACATAGGCGACCTCGCCGGTCGTGTCGTCGACCTCCACATAGGGGGTGCGGTCCCAATAGGACTGCGTGGCCGTGAGCCCGTCCGGTCCGGGGTCGTCGGGGAACATCCAGCGCGTCGGATGGGTGATCGAGAAGGCGAACCGGCCCTGGGGGCGCAGCACGCGGGCAGTCTCGGCCAGCGCGACGTCGATGTCGGCAACGAACTGGAGCGCCCCGAACGAGCTGAAGACCACGTCGAAGGTGTCGTCGCCGAACGGCAGCGCCGTCGCCGTTCCGCGCACCGACGGGACCCGGACGCCGGTGGCTTCGTCGATGCGGCGCGAGTGCTGGAGCTGGCGGTGGGACAGGTCGAGCCCGAGGGCGCGGCCCCCCTGGGCGCAGACCCATCGTGAGCACTGTCCCGCCCCCGACCCGACCTCGAGCACGTCCTTGCCGGCGAGGTCGCCCAGGGCACCTGCTCTCTCCTCGGTGAGCCCCTCGGGGCCCCAGACGAACCCGACGTCGCCGAGGAACTCCCCATGGGTGGCCTGGTACTCGTCGGCGTAGCGGTCCCAGTCGGGCCCGTTGGCGCGTCGCGACTCGGCCTCGTCGACCTCGCGCCGCTCCGCCCGGACCGGCGGATAGTGCGCTCCGCTGCCAGGGTGCTCCACGTGCCGACCCTATCCAGCAGGCAGCGGGGCCGTGGCGCAGGTGCACCGCCCGGCGCGAGGCAGCATGATCTCGCCGTCGTCGGTCACGGCCAGGCAGCCGGTCTGGCTTCCGAGCACGACCCGGGGCTGCTGCCCGGTCAGTGACAGCGACGCCGTGGCCGCGGTGAGGGCCGAGACATCGACGACCTGCCCGATGTGGAACAGCGAGCGGGTCTCGGTGACGACGTCGCCCTCGCCGGCCCGGAGCACCACCGTCGACTCGGGGGCGATCCCGAGGGCCGCGATCGCGATCTCGATGTTGCCCAGGTCGTCGGAGCCCATGGCCGCGAGCGCGCGGGCGCGCGCGAGCCCGACGTGGGTCAGCGTGGTCCGGTCACCGGCGTCGCCGATGACGACCGGGATGCCCGCGGCGCGGGCCGTGCGTACGCCGGGGGCGTCGCCGCGGACCTCCACGCCGACAACGGGGACGCCGATCCGTCGCAATCCCAGGGCGAGCCGGAGGCCCACCTGGCCCAGCCCGGCGACGATGACGTGCTGGCGCGACGGCAGCCGGCGCGGACCGAGGAGCGCGACGCTGCGCGCCGAGAGCAGCCAGTCGATCAGGCCGGCGGTGAACATCGCTGTGAACCCCATCGCCGCGAGCATGAACAGGGCGGCCACGACGAGGTACCACGTCGGCACCTCGTGGGCGTCCGCGCCGGCCGGTCCCACGGTGGCCAGCACGGCGGTGGCGTTGTAGAAGGCCTTGACCGGCGCCTCGTGGAGCACGGTCAGCGCCAGGAGGGTGTCGACGACCAGGATCGACAGCAGCCCGTTGAGGCCGGCGAACATCAGCCCCGTCGACCCGGACTGCCAGCGCAGCCGCGGCGTGAGCCACCCGAGCCACTGGCGCCAGCGGGGCGGGATCTCGTCGTAGGGCACGGGGTGCAGCTCACCCTGAGGGCCGACCCAGCGGACGACCCCGTCACCGACGCGCTGGACGGCGCGCTCGTCGCCGCCGAGGCAGGCGGCCACGATCATCGGCGCGGCCACGTTGGCCGGCGAGGTGACCTGGCTGTTTGGCACGGCGCGCTGGAGCTGCTCGGAGACGGTGAGGTCGAAGATGGTGACGAGCAGTCGGATGCCCGGCCGGAGATGCTCGGTGAGCAGCGCGAGCCGCAGGGCGGAGACGTCGCCGCGGACCAGGATGGCGACCGCGTCGATGTCGGAGGTGAGGGCGGCGCGCAGCGAGGCCTCGTCCGGGACGACCAGATGGGTGACCCGGTGCCCGCGGGCGGTCAGCGAGCCGCAGGTGAGGCGCGCGGCCTCCAGGTCGCCGACGACGAGGACGTCGAGGGCGGGTGGGGGTGCTGCCATGCTGCCTCCTGCTCTCACGCCGAGGGTACGACGTCGGCGCCGTGGCAGGATCGGCGGGTGGACCTCTCGTCGCTGACCCCGTTGGCCGGCGGCTGGTCGGGTGAGACGTTCCTGGCCGAGGTCGCGGGGGAGCACACCGTCGTGCGGATCTATGCGCGCCCGAACCACCGCGGGCCGCTCGCCCACGAGGTGGACGCCGCCCTGCTGCACCTGCTCCGGGGGCTGCTTCCGGTCCCCGAGGTCCTCGAGGTGCGGCCCGCCGATCCTGCCGGAGACGTCCCGGCGTTGCTGGTGACCTCACTGCTGCCAGGGGAGCGGGGCGACCTGGTCCTTGCCCGGCTCGACGACACCCGGGTGGCCACGCTCGGCCGCGAGCTCGGCCATCTGGTCGCCGACCTGGGAGGTGTCCCGGAACCGCGGCCGGGCATCTTCGTGGACGCGGACCTAAGGCTGGCCCCGTTCGGGCTCGCCGACGACCTGCCGGCGTGGGTCGACCAGCACGCCGACGCCCTGGGCTGGCCGGGCGACCTGGTCGCGCGCCTGAGGGAGGTGGCCGACCGGGCCCAGCGCCGCCTCGACACCGTGGACCGCTGCTGCCTCGTGCACAGCGACCTCAACCCCAAGAACGTCCTGGTGGACCCCGAGGCCCTCACCGTCACGGGGCTGGTCGACTGGGAGTTCGCCCACGCCGGGCACCCGTTCACCGACCTGGGCAACCTGCTCCGCTTCGACCGGCGCCCGCCGTTCGTGGCTGCGGTGCTGTCGGCCTATGCCGAGCGGCGGGGCGTCCCGCCCGATGATGCCCTCGACCTCGCCCGCGCGGCCGATCTGTGGGCGCTGGTCGACCTGGCCGCCCGCGCCGGCGACAACCCCGTGGCCACCGCCGCCCACGGTCTGCTGCGGGCCATCGCCACGTCCGCCGATCTCCATGCGGTTGGCTAGGGAACCTGCGAGTTGGACGCGGCCGCGCGCGGGCGCGTACGCTATCCGGTGCGCCAGAGGTCTGCCCGAGTCCCAGACGGAGCGGACGCGTGCTCGCTATCAGCCCAGTCGGGCGACGAACCACCGGTAGTGAAACAGGTCCTGTGGCGTGTCCGCACGATATCTATCCACCCAAGGAATCTGTTTCCCTTATGACGAGCAGCATCACCACCCCTCTGAGCGAGGCCGACGCGCCCCAGGTCGCCGTCAACGACATCGGTTCGGAGGAGGACTTCCTCGCCGCGATCGACGAGACCATCAAGTACTTCAACGACGGCGACATCGTGGATGGCACCGTCGTCAAGGTCGACCGAGACGAGGTCCTGATCGACATCGGCTACAAGACCGAGGACGTCATCCCCTCGCGCGAGCTGTCCATCAAGCACGACGT
>JAGQUE010000635.1 GCA_020438665.1 Nocardioidaceae bacterium
CCCTTGAACCCCGGCAGGAACGAGTGATGGATGTTGATCACCCGACCCGACAACTCCCGGCACAGCTCATCGGACAACACCTGCATGTAGCGCGCCAACACCACGAAGTCCACGCGATGGGCCTCGACCAGCTCCAACAGCCGCGCCTCGGCCGTCGGCTTCGACGCAGCGGTCACCGGCAGGTGCACGAACTCGACCCCCGCCCGCTCCACCAGCTCCCGACAGTCCTCATGGTTGGACACCACCACCGGGATCTCCAGCGGCAGCTCCCCGATCTGCCAGCGATACAGCAGATCCACCAGACAGTGGTCGAACCTCGACACCATGATCAACGCCCGGCGGCGCACCTCCACCGGCCGGAGCGTCAGCGCCGGGCCGAACCCGGCCACCTGGGCCAGCACCGCCGCCCGCACCACCTCGACGTCCTCAGCGTCGGCCTCGAAATGGGTCCGCATGCAGAACGTCCCCGTCACCGGGTCGGAGAACTGCGCGTTCTCCACGATGTTGCCCCCCACCGACACCACACCCTCGGCCAACGCCCGCACGATCCCCGGCCGATCAGGACACGACATCGTCAACACATAGTGCATGGCCTGACCGTAGCCACCGCGCGCCCTGTGACGACCGACACGACCAGGTGGTGGGCGGTGGGTAAGGTTCGAGCATGCCGGACCAGCACACCCTCGCCGAGACCGAGCGGGCGATGACCCAACGCGTCGGCGCCCTGGCACTGGACTTCCCGGCGGCGCACGCGATCTCCAGCCTCTACCGGGCCGCCAACGCCGCTCGCCAGCACCTCACCAACAAGGTGCTGCGACCCAATGACCTGACCTGGACCGGGTTCCTGGTGCTGTGGCTGCTGTGGATCTGGGACAGCATGCAGACGCGCTACGTCGCCGAGAACGTCGGCATCTCCAAGGCGACGTTGACCGGCGTCACCGACACGCTGGTCAACCGCGGTCTGGTGATGCGCGTGCACAGCACCGTCGACCGCCGGCTGGTCGAGCTCACGCTGACGCCCGCGGGCCGCGAGCTGATGACCGAGCTCTATCCGCAGTTCAACCTCGCCGAGGCCGAGCTGGTCGCCGGGCTCGCGACCCCGGAGGTCGAGGCGCTCACCCGGACGCTGCGCCACATCGTCACCACCGGCGAGGGCGAGCGCGGGCCCGAGGCGTCCTGACGCTTCGCTGACCGCGGCCTGGCGTCGGCCCTGGCCGTCAGTAGCGCACCGAGATCGACCGCTCCTCGGGGTCGAGCCGCACCAGCCCGCCGTGCGGCACCACGATCTGTGGATCGGTGTGTCCCAGGTCGACGTCGAAGACGATGGGGACGTCGATCTTGTACTCGCGATAGATCTCGAGCACCGCCTCGTGCTGGGCCTCGACATAGGCGCGGCGGCGTACGGGCGTGTGGCGTTGGTCCAGCGACCATCCCTTGGGACGGCCCATGAGCAGCGCGGAGAACCGCTGGAGGAGGTCGCGCTCCGCAAGGCACATCAGCGAGCGCCAGACATACTCGGCGGACGGCATCTCCTCACTGGTCTCGAGGAACAGCACCGCGCCGTCGTACTCCTCCTCCGGCAGGAGGTAGCGGTTGGTGCGGAGCTGGAAGTCGACGATCTCGAGCTGGCCGCCCCACAGCCGCCCCTCGACCGGGGTGCGGGGCCCGTGCCAGGCCCAGCCGGTGCCGGGCAGCATCTCCGGCGGCTGCTCGGCCCACGTCGGGTCGGACCAGTCCCGCTCCATGTCGGTGTAGGCGTCCGCGGGACGTAGGTCGTACCACTCGGAGGTGAACATCGCCATCGTGAACGCATAGGCGCTGTGGTCGTTGATGCCGCCGGGGCGACCGAGCATCGTCATCACGGTGCCGCCGTAGTAGGACACCAGGCCCAGGTTGAACAAGAAGTGGTGGAGGTTGGTGTTGTCGCTGGTCCCGAAGAACGGCTTGGGGTTGTCGAGGATCACCTGGGGGTCGAGGTAGCGCAGGATCTTGAGCTGGTCGCTGCCCCCGATGCTGGTCACGATCGCCTTGATCTCGGGGTCCGCGAACGCTGCCATCACGTCGTCGGCGCGCGCCTGGGGGCTCGACCAGCGCCGGGTGGTGGCATATTCGACCGGTCTCAGCGCGAAGTCGCGCTGCAGCCGCCGGAGCCCCAGCTCGTAGGGCGCCGGGAACACCTCCGGCAGCGCAGCACCCGGCGACAGCACCGCGACGGCGTCGCCCGGCTGCGGCTTCGGCGGGTAGAGCGACATGGCGAAACCGTAGACCCGGCTCCGCGCCCCGTCGAACACCGGTCCAGGGCGGGGTGCTCGTCGTCGCCTGGGGGAGGCGTCCTGCTGGTTCACCAAGGTAGGCAGATCAACCCTCACCTACCTAGCCGAA
>JAGQUE010000062.1 GCA_020438665.1 Nocardioidaceae bacterium
TCGGCTACTCCGACGAGGACGGCACCGAGGCGGCCTCCTATGACGGCAAGCTCGACGAGGACGAGATCCGGGCCCGGGTCGAGCGGGTGTCGTCGCTGGTCGACGAGGTGACCGCCGAGCGCGCCGCCGCCCGGCGCGGCGAGGCGATCCGGGTGCTCGTGGAGACCGTCGACGGCGCCTCCGTCGAGGGTCGGGCCGACCACCAGGGCCCCGAGGTGGACGGGTCCACCACAATGGAGGTCGAGGGGGTCCACGTCGGCGACCTGGTGGCCGCCGTGGTCGTGGGCTCCGAGGGCGCCGACCTCGACGCCCGACCGATCGGAGCAGCACGATGAGCCAGACGCCGGCGACCAGCAACCTCAACCTGCCCAACGTGCTGACCACCTTGCGGATCGTGATGGTGCCGTTCTTCGGATGGGCGCTGCTCGTCGACGGCGGAGACTCGATCACGTGGCGCATCGTGGCGGCCGTGATCTTCGTCGCCGGGATGATCACCGACAAGATCGACGGCGACATCGCCCGGGCCCGCAACCTGGTCACCAACTTCGGCAAGATCGCCGACCCGATCGCCGACAAGGCGATCACCGGAATGGCCTTCGTGGGGCTGTCGATCACCGGCGACATCTGGTGGTGGGTGACGATCGTGGTGCTGCTCCGCGAGTGGAGCGTGACGCTGCTGCGGCTGTCGGTCCTCAAGCACGTCGTCATCGCGGCAGCGATGAGCGGCAAGGTCAAGACCACGCTCCAGGCGATCGCGCTGACGGGACTCAGCCTGCCGCTGCCTCACGGCGACGCCCACGGCGGCGCCTTCGACGTGTTCGGCGTCCCCGGCACGGTGCTGTTCTATCTCGCCCAGGTGGCCCTGGCCGCCGCGGTCGCGATGACGCTGTGGTCGGGGTTCGAGTTCTTCCGCGACGTCTGGCAGCAACGTCACGCGCTGAACGGTCAGCGCCCCGACGCAACCTGAGGGAAGCCAGTCGCCCGGCAGCTCGCCGCGCCGGAGGGCCGCGTCACCGCATGGTCACCCCGAATTCGTTCGGGAGGGGGTGGCCGAAGGACCACCCCCCATGGTTAAGGTGACCGCACCATTTGCTTTTCGCCTCCGTGAAAGGTCTCCCGTGCGCGCTACTCCGCAACTCCGTGGTCTCGGGGCACTGCGTCGACGGGCGGTGGCCACCACCGTCGCCGCCGCTGTCGTCCTGGCCCCCGTGGCCCTCCTCCTGCCGGCGTCGCCGGCCCACGCCGCCGATGGCGACGTCACCATCAACCTGCTCCTGTCCAACGACTTCCACGGCCGGATCAACAACAACACGGTCAAGTGGGCGTGGAAGATCGAGGACCTGCGGACCAACACCGTCGCCGACGGGGGTCTCCTCATCGGCGCGGGCGACATGATCGGCGCCTCCGAGTTCGCCTCGGCGGTCCAGGAGGACCAGCCCACGATCGACGTGATGAACGCGATCGGGCTCGACGCGTCCGCCGTCGGCAACCACGAGTTCGACCGCGGGTGGGACGACCTTCGCAACCGGGTGATCGACAACGGCGCCAACGCCGCCTGGGACTACCTCGGCGCCAACGTCTATGAGAAGGGCACGACCAACCCGGTCCTGCCGCCCTTCATGACCTATGACATCAACGGCGTGACCGTCGGTGTGATCGGTGCCGTCACCGCCGAGACGACGTCGCTGGTGAGCCCGGCCGGCATCTCGACGCTCGACTTCGGTGACCCGATCGAGGCGGTCAACCGCGTCGCGGCCGATCTGACCGACGGCGACGGCGCCAACGGAGAGGCCGACGTCATCGTGGCGACGTTCCACCAGGGTGCCGAGGTTGGCGCCGGCTCCGACTTCGACACCGAGGTCGCCAAGGGCGGCGAGTTCGCCGAGATGGCCAACCTCAACCCGGCCGTCGACGTCGTCTTCAACGGCCACACCCACCAGACCTATGCCTGGGACGCGCCCAACCTGGGCGGTGACCTCGCGACGCGTCCGTTCCTCCAGACCGGCTCCTACGGGTCCAACATCGGCCAGGTCGTGCTGACCTACAACACGACGGCCGACGCCGTCACGGGCTACACCGTGGCCAACCAGGCCGTTCCGACCTCGGGCGTCAACGCCGACCTCGTCGCGCAGTACCCGAGTGTGCTGGGACCGATCGACACGACGGTCACCGACGCCCTCGCCTATGCCGCCTCGATCGGCAACGAGCCCATCGCCGAGCAGACGTCGGACATCACGACGGCGTTCTCGGCCGGCTCCTATGTCGATGGCAGCTACACCGGCGGCACCCGCGATGACCGCGCCTCGGAGTCCACGATGGGCGACCTCGTCGCCAACGCACTGCGCGACGGCATCCCCGCCGACATGGGGACGCCCGACCTCGGCATCGTCAACCCGGGTGGCCTGCGCAACGAGTTCTACTACGCGGCCGACACCTCGACCAACCCCAACAACACCGACGGTGTCATCACCTACTCCGAGGCCAACAACGTCCTGCCCTTCATCAACAACATCTGGCTGGTCGACCTCACCGGCGCCCAGCTCAAGACGGTGCTCGAACAGCAGTGGCAGCGAGACGCCAGCGGCAACGTGCCCTCGCGGCCCTATCTGATGCTCGGGCTGTCCGACAACGTCACCGTGACCCGTGACCCGTCCCGCGACGAGGGTGACCGGATCACCTCGGTCACCATCGACGGCCAGCCGCTGTCCATGACCAAGCACTACTCGGTCTCGACGTTCTCGTTCCTGGCGACCGGAGGCGACAACTTCCGGGCCTTCACCGAGGGCACGTCCAAGGACACCGGCCTCATCGACCGCGACCTGTGGATCAGCTATCTGCAGGACCGGGCACTGCTGGCGCCCGACTTCGCGCGCCAGCAGATCGACGAGAGCGGCATGCCGGCCACGGTGTCGCCGGGCGACCAGGTGACGTTCACGCTGGACAAGCTCGACCTCACCTCGCTCGGTGCCCCCGAGAACACCTCGGTCAAGCTCTATGCCCGGACGGCGTCCAGCCAGATCGACCTCGGCACGTTCCCGGTGACCGACGGTATGGCCACGATCGACCTGCTCGTGCCGGCCAAGGTGCCCAACCGGTCGCCACTGGTCGTCATGGCGCTCCCGTCGATGACCATGGCCGGCAAGGGGCTGACCGCATCCACGGTCACTGCCACGGCCGACCCGATCACCTATGGTGCGGCCGGGGCCGTCGAGGTCACCGTCGACCCCGTGGCCGCGACCGGCTCGGTCGACGTCCTGGACGGGGCGGACGTGATCGGGACGGGGACCCTGACCGCTGGCGCCGCCAGCATCCTGGTCCCGGCCGGAACGCTCTCGCCGGGCAGCCACTCGCTGATCGTCAGCTATGGCGGTGACGCCACCACGGCCGGTGCCTCCACGGCCGTCACCGTCGAGGTCACCAAGGCAACGCCGACGATCTCGATCAAGACCAAGCCGGCCAAGGTCGTGGTCAAGAAGACCAGGCCCAGGGTGATGGTCACGGTCGCCGGCGCCGGGGACACCCCGACGGGCTCGGTCGCGGTCATCACCGGTGGTCGCACCTATGTGGTCGACCTGGTCGCCGGCAAGGCGTCCGTCCGCGTCGGGCCGTTCGCCAAGACCGGAAACCGGTCGGTCGTCATCCGCTACTTCGGTGACGACCTCTACAAGACCGCCAAGAAGACGACCACGATCAAGGTCGTCAAGAAGTAGCGCCCCGGCCGGGGAGGGGTGCACGCGAACCCCTCCCCGGCCCTCCGTTTCCCGCCCGAGGACTCATCGGGCCCCTCTCGTTCGGAGAACCATGTCAACCACGCGCAGGTTCCTCGCCGCCCTCACCGGGGCGACACTCGGCATCGCCGCCCTCGCCGTCACCCCGGCGCAGGCCAACCCCGCCGGAACCGGCCTCGTCATCAGCGAGGTCTTCGGGGCCGGCGGCAACAACGGCGCCCTCATCAACGCCGATTTCGTCGAGCTCTACAACCCCACCGACGGCGCGATCGACCTCAACGGGCTGTCGATCCACTACCGGGCCCTCGCGGGTGCCTCCGGTGGCGCTCCCTATGCACTCGCCGGCGAGGTGCCCTCCCACGCCCACTGGCTGATCCAGATGGGTGCCGTGGGCGCCAACGGCGCGGCGCTCCCGACCCCGGACTCGGTCGCCCTGCCGTCGTTCTCCATGGCCGGACCCGGCGGCCAGGTCTACCTCCTCAACGGGACAACGGAGATCACGACCAACGGCGACACGGTCGGCAACCCGCTCGTCGTCGACATGGTCGGGCTCAACAACTCGACGTCCTTCGAGACCGCGTCCGGACCGACCACGACCGGTGACCTTTCGGCCAACCGCGACGCGTCCGGCACCGACACCGACAACAACGCTGCCGACTTCACCCTGGCGGCTCCGACGCCGACCAACAGCGGCACCTCGAGCGGAGGTGGCACCACCGCGGCGACGATCGCCGAGATCCAGGGCGAGGACGCCCAGGTGAGCCCGTTCCTCGGCGAGTCCGTGGTCACCGAGGGCGTCGTCACCGCCGTCTATGCGACCGGAGGCCTCAATGGCTTCTACATGCAGACCGCCGGCACCGGCGGAGGCACCGACGCCACCCCCGGCGCCTCCGACGGCATCTTCGTCTTCGGCAGCGCCGCGACCGCCGTGGCACTCGTGCCCGGCGACCTGGTCGAGGTGACCGCCGACGTCGCCGAGTTCGCGGGAGAGACCGAGCTGACGCCCACGACCGGAGGCGTCGTGGTCCTGGCTGAGGAGCACGCGCCGGTGACCGCCCTCGTCGGGCCCTATCCGAGCACCGAGTCCGACCGGGAGGCGCACGAGGGTGAGCTGTTGGCGCCCACGGACGACTTCGTCGTCACCGACAACTACGCCACCAACCAGTACGGCGAGATCGGCTTGGCAGCGGGCGGGCAACAGCTGCGCCAGCCGACCGACGTGGCCGATGCCCAGGACACCGACGCCATCGCGGCGGTGGTCGCCGACAACGCCGCCCGCGGGGTGGTCCTCGACGACGCGACCAGCATCAACTACCTCAGCGCCGCCAACCAGGCCACGCCGATGCCCTGGCTCACCCCGACCAATCCGGTCCGGATCGGGTCGGCTGCCACGCTCCACCAGCCGGTGGTGCTGAGCTACCGCAACAGCACGTGGAAGTTCCTGCCGACCCAACCCGTCACCGATGACGGGGCGGCGGTCGTCACGTTCAGCGACACCCGCACGGCCAACCAGACCCCGCAGCCGGTGGGCGGCGACCTGACGCTGGGCACCTTCAACGTGCTCAACTACTTCAACACCACAGGCGAGGAGTGGGTGACCTCCGGCCGCGGCACCTGCACCTACTACAACGACCGCACCGGGAGCCCGGTGAGCGACAACACCTGCACCAACAACGGCCCTCGCGGCGCCGCCCAGTCCTCGGGAGGCACCGACCTGAGCGACCCGACGGCCGACCTCGAACGACAGCAGACCAAGATCGTGCGCGCCATCAACGCCACGGACGCCGACATCCTGTCACTGGAGGAGATCGAGAACTCCGTCGCCCTCGGCGAGGCCGATCGCGACGATGCCCTCGCCTCGCTGGTCGACGCGCTCAATGCCGACGCGGGGACGACGAGATGGGCCTACGCCCCGTCACCGGCCGCGGTCGATCTCCCCGGCGTGGCCGAGCAGGACGTCATCCGGACGGCCTTCATCTACAACCCCGGGACCGTCGACCTTGTGGGCGACTCCGTCGTGCTGACCGACGAGCCCGCCTTCGCCGACGCCCGCGAGCCCCTCGCCCAGGCGTTCAAGCGCGCCGGCGCACTTCCCTCCGACGCCTTCGTGGTCATCGTCAACCACTTCAAGTCCAAGGGGTCGGGGGACGACGACGGCACCGGCCAGGGGCTGGCCAACCCCGACCGCATCGCCCAGGCCCAGGCGCTGCTGACCTTCGCCGACTCGGTCGCGACGGCTCGCGACACGACCAAGGTCTTCCTCACGGGCGACTTCAACGCCTACACCCAGGAGGACCCGGTCCAGGTGCTCGAGGCCGGCGGGTTCACCAACCTGACCAGCGACGACCCCGGCGACACCAGCTATCAGTTCGACGGCATGGCCGGCTCGCTCGACCACGTGTTCGCCAGCGCCGACGCACAGGACCTGGTCTCCGGAGTCGACGTGTGGCAGATCAACGCGGAGGAGGCCGTGGCCTTCGAGTACAGCCGCTACAACTACAACGCCACGCTGCTCTATGCCGACGACCAGTTCCGCGCGTCCGACCACAACCCCGAGCTGGTGGGGCTCGATGTGCCCTATGCCACCGAGGCGACCACGACCGGGGCCACCGTCACTCCCGACACCATCGGCGTCGGCGCGGGGCCTGTCACCATCGACGCCACGGTGTCAGCTGACAGCGCCACCCCGTCAGGAACGGTCGAGTACTGGGTCGGCGCGGACAAGCTCGGAGAGAGCGTGCTCGACGGGAGCGGCGCCACGTCCTTCGACGCGGGCCCGTTCGACACCGTGGGATCGGTGACCATCGAGGTCCGCTACCTCGGCGACCCGTCCCACGACCCGTCCTCGACCTCGGTCGAGGTCACGGTCGTGGCCGGCCAGGCCACCATCACCGCCTCCGCCGCCCCGTCCAGCGTTGAGGTCCTCACGGGCACCAGCACGGTCTCGGTCCTGGTCGAGAGCGACGGCCCGGACCCGACCGGCAGCGTCGAGTTCAGCATCGACGGCGATGTCATCGCCACCAGCACCCTGGCGGGTGACGGGACCGCCGAGGCGGTGCTCGGTCCGTTCCCCGAGGCCGGGGAGGTCACCATCGACGTCACCTACCTCGGCGACGCCACCACCGGTGGCGCGAGCACAGCCGTCCAGGTGACCGTCGATGCGATCGCTTCGGCCACGACGCTCGCGCTCGCTCCGGCCAAGGTCACCGTGGGTTCGGGCACGACCACGCTGACCGCCACCGTCACCTCCTCGGCCTCGGTCGCAGGGTCGGTCGAGTTCCTGGTCGATGGCGACGTGGTCGCCACCGAGCCGGTCACCGGCGGCGTTGCGTCGACCGAGATCGGTCCGTTCGCGGCGGTCGGGTCCGTCCCGGTCGAGGCCCGGTTCACCGGCAGCCCCACGGTGGCCGGGAGCTCCGACGCGGGCACGGTCCGGGTGGTCAAGGCCAAGCCGGTCATGACGGTGTCCACCAAGCCCGCCAAGGTGAAGGTCAACAAGACCAAGGTCAAGGTGGCGGTGGCGCTGGCCGCACCGGGCATCCGAGTCTCCGGCACGGTGACGGTCCGAGCGGGCGGCCGCACCTATGTGGCCACGGTCAACAAGAAGGGCAAGGTGACCGTGACCCTCAAGCCCTTCCGGTCGACCGGTCGCGCGCGGATCACCGTGACCTACGGCGGCGATGCCCTCAACACCTCGGTGACCAAGAGGACCACGGTCACGGTGGTGCGCTGACGTCGGGAGGACTGATAGACCCAGGGTGATGGACCCAAGGTGATGGATACGGCCGTGGCACGCCTGCTCGAGCTCCTCAGCGAGCGTCGGGCGACGATCGCCACGGCCGAGTCCATCACGGGCGGTCAGCTCGCCGCCCGTCTCACTGCGGTGCCGGGGGCGTCACGCTGCTATGTCGGCGGGGTGGTGTCCTATGCGACCGAGGTCAAGACCGTCGTCCTGGGCGTCCCTGAGGACCTGGTGTCCCAGCACGGCGTCATCTCCGCCGAGTGTGCCCTGGCCATGGCGACCGGCGTACGACGCCTGCTGCGGGCCGACTATGCCCTGAGCACGACCGGGGTGGCCGGGCCCGACCCGCAGGAGGGCCACCCGCCGGGGACGGTCTTCCTGGGTGTCGCGTCGCCGGAGGGGGAGCTGGCCTTCCCGCTGCTGTTGGACGGTGACCGGGCGGCGATCCAGGCGGCCACGTGTGACACGGCCGTGGAGTCTCTCCTCGGTGTCTTGCTCCGGGAACATGGTGGTCTCGGGTAGCGTTGGTCAATAACCACCCGCGCCACGAGCCGAGAGGATGAACCGATGGTGCTGTTTCGCCGGTTGCTCGGTGACGTGCTCCGCAGCCGTCGGATGCATCAGGGGCTGACCCTGCGCGAGGTGTCCGCGGCCGCCCGGGTGAGCCTGGGCTACATCTCCGAGATCGAGCGCGGCCAGAAGGAGGCTTCCTCCGAGCTGCTCTCCTCGTTGTGCGGTGCGCTGGAGATCCCGCTGTCCCACGTGCTGCGTGAGGTCTCCGACGCGGTGGCCGAGCAGGAGGCGATCCTCGCGCTCGAGTCGCTGCGGGTTGACGCGACGCCGCTCCAGGTCGGCTCGCGGGCGCAGGCCGGCGACGACGTGGTCGCCTCCGCGGCCTGAGCGACTCTCAGCCCGGATCCACGCTCACCGACGTTCGACCCGCGCGCTGGCTCACCGCAGCGGCTGACAGCGCGGGCACCAATAGACCGCGCGCTCGCGTCCCGGGTCTCCCTGTGACGACACCTCGATCATGGTGCCGCAGCGCCGGCACGGCTGCCGGTCACGGCGATAGACCCAGTGGCGCTGGCCCTGGCGGAGGTCGCCGGTGGTGGCTTGGACGTCACGGTCCTTGTTGTGGTCGAGGATCAGGTGGGCCCGCCGGACCATCCGCATCAGGTCGGGCACGTCGGCGACGCAGGTCTGCGGGTGGACCCCGCTGGTGAAGCAGAGCTCGGCGGCATACATGTTGCCGATGCCGGCCAGGTTGGTCTGGTCGAGCAGGGCGTCGTGGACGGGCCGCCCCGGGTCGCGCAGCAGCCGCCTGACCGCCTCCTGCTCGTCCCAGTCCGACCCGAGCAGGTCGGGGCCGAGGTGGCCGACGACCAGGTGCTCCTCCGAGCGGGGCAGCAGCTCGACGATGCCGAGGGAGAAGCCGACGGCCACGCGGTCGGGCGTCTCGAGCACGACCCTGGCCTGGTGCTCGGGGCGGCGCCAGCGCTGCCCGGGCTGATAGGTCTGCCAGGTGCCCTCCATCTTGAGGTGGGTGTGGAGCGTCCAGGCCCGATGGCCGTGGTCGATGTGGGTCAGCAGGTGCTTGCCGCGCGACACGGTCTGGCGGACGACGCCGCCGCGCAGGTCGACCGTCGCGAGCGAGGGGACGCGGAAGTCGGTGATGGTCAGCTGGTGACCGGCCAGGGCCCGGTCCAGAGCCCGGGCGGTGCGCCACACGGTGTCTCCCTCAGGCACGGAACCGCAACCCCCTCGGTGTCACCACGAAGCCGGCCGTCTCGAGGGCGGTGCGGAGCGGGGTCGCCCCGCCGCCGAGCAGCTGCTCGCCGTCGGCGCGCTCGAGGGTGAGCCGACCGAGCAGCCCGGCGCGGGCGGCGCCGGCGAGCGAACCGGCGGCCGGCGACAGTCGGTCGAGGTCGTCGGACCATGTCAGGAGCGTGCGACCACCGCGCTCGACATAGAGCGTCAGGTCGCCGTCGACGAGGACGACCAGGGCGCCCGCCTTGCGGCCGGGCCGGTGGCCGGCGGACTCCTCACCGCCGGGCCGGTCCGGCCATGGCAGGGCGGCGCCATAGGGGTTGGCGGGGTCGGTGGCCGCCAGCGTGATCGCGAGCGGGTCGCGGTCGCCGCGCTCGACGAAGGTGCGCAGCCGGTCGACCGCCCCAGCCGTGCCGAACTGGGCGGCCCCGAGCCCGGCCACGAAATAGCCGCGCCGGCACCGGCCGGACTCCTCGAACGCGGTGAGCACGCGATAGACGGCCGCGAACCCGCCCGGCACCCGCTCGCTGACCGCGGCCCCACGGGTGACCACCCCGTGGCGCTCGAGGAGCCGTTCGGCCGTCGCGTGGGCGCGGCGGGTGGGGTCGAGGTCGAGGGCGGGCAGCAGCGTCCATCGCCCGGCAGTCTCGGGGGGCCCCTGGCGCGAGGGAAGCCGCGCCCGGCCACCGACGACCGGGCGCGTCCGAGGTGGTGGCCGGCGGGTCCGGTGGGCGGTGCGACCGCCACCGGTGAGCGCTCGCAGCGGGGCCAGGGAGTCGTTGCCCACGCGACCGGCCCACACGAGGTCCCACAGCACCTGGCTCAGCGCCGGGTCGTCGGTCGCTCCGACGGTGTCGGAGAGCTGACGGAAGAACCAGGCGCCGCCGGGCGCCAGCGCGTCGAGCACCGCCTGGTGCAGCTCGGAGTGCTCGAAGGGCTCCTGGTCGGGCAGCGTCAGCGGCGCTTGGTCGGCCACGTGGAGCGAGACCCACCCGTCGTTGCCGGGCAGCGCCCCGTGACCGGCCCACAGCACCTCGCCGGCGGTGGTCAGCTCGTCGAGCATGGCCGGCTGGTAGTCCGCCACGCGTCCGGCGAGCACGAGCGGCTCGAGCGCCGAGGCCGGCACCGGGGCTCCGGCGAGCTGCTCGACGGCCGCAACGACGCCGTCGACACCGCGCAGCGCGCTGCGACCCGTCGAGGCGGGGGTGAGGTGCTGCCAGGCAGCCAGGAAGCGGCCGAGCGTCTCGGGCTCGACGGGCTCGACCTCCTGGCGCAGCCGTGCCAGCGAGCGCCGCCGCAGCCGGCGCAGCACGTCGGCGTCACACCACTCCTGGCCGTGGCCGGCGGGACGGAACTCGCCCTCGAGCAGGCGGCCGCGCGCCGTCAGCCGCTCCAGCGTCTGGCGTACGACGGCCACGCCGAGGCCGAGGCGTTCGGCGACCTCGTCGGCGCCGAAGGGACCGTGGGTGCGGGCGAACCGGCCCACCAGGTCGCCGAGCGGGTCCTCGACCGGGTCGGCGAAGACGTCGGGGGTGCCGGGCGGGACCGGGACCCCCAGCCCGTCACGGAGCCGGGCGACGTCCTCGACCACGGCCCAGTGGTCGGTGGCGGCGATGCGGACCGCGACCACACGGCGCTGCTGGACGAGGTCGTCGATCCAGGACTTGGCGGGCCGGCCGTCGCCGCTGCGCGCGACCACCTCGTCGGTCGTCAGCGGCCCGAGCAGGCGGAGCAGGTCGGCCAGCTGCTCGGCCGAGGTGATCCGCCGGTCGGGCGCGAGGCGCTGGAGCTCGGCCTCCAGCCGGGCCAGCACCTCGGGGTCGAGCAGCTCACGGAGCTCGGCGCGTCCCAGGAGCTCGGCCAGCAGCCCCTGGTCGAGCGACAGCGCGGCGGCGCGGCGCTCGGCGATGGGGGAGTCGCCCTCATACATGAACTGTGCGACATAGCCGAACAGCAGCGTCCGGGCGAACGGCGACGGCTGGGCGGTGGCCACGTCGGTGACCGCGACCTCGCGGGTCTCGATGCGGCGCATCAGCTCGGTCAGGGCGGGCAGGTCATAGACGTCCTGGAGGCACTCGCGGACGGCTTCGAGGACGATCGGGAACGACGGGTAGCGCGCGGCCACCTCGAGCAGCTGGGCCGATCGCTGGCGCTGCTGCCACAACGGCGAGCGCCGCCCCGGGTCGCGCCGGGGGAGCAGCAGCGCCCGGGCAGCACACTCGCGGAACCGGGAGGCGAACAGGGCCGACCCGCCCACCTCGGTGGTGACGATGTCGGCGATCTCGTCGGCGGCGAAGACCACCACGTCGCCGCCCGGGGGCTCGGCGTCGGTGTCGGGGATGCGGATGACGATGCCGTCGTCGCTGGCGATCGCCTGGCCGTCGACGGCGTAGCGCTCGCGCAGCCGGGCGTTGATGGCCAGCGCCCACGGGGCGTGGAGCGGCGTGCCATAGGGGGAGTGGACGACCAGCCGCCAGTCGCCCAGCTCGTCGCGGAACCGCTCGACCACGAGCGTGCGGTCGCTGGGGAGCACGCGGGTGGCCTCGCGCTGCTCGGCGACATAGGTGACGAGGTTGCCGGCGGCCCAGTCGTCGAGCCCGGCCTGGGCGGCCCGCGCGAGCGCCGCCTCGCGGGGCAGCGAGCCCAGCTCGTGGGTGAGCGCCCCGACGGCCGCGCCCAGCTCGGCGGGCCGGCCGAGCGAGTCGCCCTTCCAGAACGGCAGCCGGCCAGGCACCCCGGGAGCCGGCGTCACGAGCACCCGGTCATGGGTGATGTCCTCGATGCGCCAGCTGGTCGCGCCCAGGGCGAAGACATCGCCGACCCGCGACTCATAGACCATCTCCTCGTCGAGCTCGCCGACGCGGGCCCCGGGGCCGGTCGAGCCGACGAGGAAGACACCGAACAGGCCCCGGTCGGGGATGGTGCCGCCGCTGGTGACGGCGAGCCGCTGGGCACCCGGCCGGCCGGTGAGGGTGCCGGCGACCCGGTCCCAGACGATGCGGGGGCGCAGCTCGGCGAACTCGTCGGAGGGATAGCGGCCCGCGAGCAGGTCGAGGGTCGCGTCATAGGCGCTGCGCGGCAGGGCGGTGAACGGCGCGCTGCGTCGCAGCAGGGTGAACAGCTCGTCGGCCGACCAGGGCTCGAGCGCGGTGGCCGCCACGACCTGCTGGGCGAGGACGTCGAGCGGGTTGGCCGGGACCCGCAGCGACTCGATCGCCCCTGCGCGCATCCGCTCGACCGCCACCGCGGTCGGGGCCAGATCCCCGCGGTGCTTGGGGAACAGCACCCCTCGCGAGGTCTCGCCGACCTGGTGGCCGGCGCGGCCCACGCGCTGGAGAGCGCTGGCGACGCTGGGGGGCGACTCGATCTGGACGACCAGGTCGACCGCGCCCATGTCGATCCCGAGCTCGAGGCTGCTCGTCGCGACCACGCAGGGCAGCCGCCCCCGCTTGAGGTCGTCCTCGATGATGGCGCGTTGCTCCTTGGAGACCGACCCGTGGTGGGCCTTGGCGATGACCGGTGGGGCGCCGTGGGTCTGCCCCGACTGGGCCATCACCTGGGCCGGCGGCGGCCCCGCGGCCTCGTGTCGGTCGGCGGCGATCTCGTTGAGCCTGGCGGTGAGCCGCTCGGCGAGGCGCCGCGAGTTGGCGAAGACGATGGTCGAGCGGTGCTGGCCGATCAGGTCGGCGACCTGCTCCTCGACGTGGGGCCACAGCGATGCCCGGCCGTCGGCGTCCTCGGCGCCGTCGTCGGGGGCGGTCATGTCCTCGACGGGGACGACCACGCGGAGGTCCCAGGACTTGTCGGACGCCGGCGCGACGACGGAGACGGGGGCGATGCCGCCGAGGAAGCGGGCCACCTCCTCGCGGGGCCGCACCGTCGCCGACAGCCCGATGCGCTGGGCGGGCCGGGGCAGCAGCGCGTCGAGCCGCTCGAGGGTGACGGCGAGGTGGGCACCCCGCTTGGTTCCGGCCAGGGCGTGCACCTCGTCGACGATCACCGTCTCGACCCCGTGGAGCGTCTCGCGCGCCTGGGAGGTGAGCATGAGGAACAGCGACTCGGGCGTGGTGATCAGGATGTCGGGCGGCTGGGTGACCAGGCGCCGTCGGTCGGCGGTCGGGGTGTCGCCGCTGCGCAGCCCCACCCGCACCTCGGGGAAGGGGGTGCCGAGGCGGTCGGCGGTGGCGCGGATGCCGGTCAGCGGCGCGCGCAGGTTGCGCTCGACATCGACGGCGAGCGCCTTGAGGGGCGACACATAGAGGACGCGGGTGCGGTGGGTCTTGTCCTCGGGGCGCGGTGTGGTGAGCAGCCGGTCGAGGGACCACAAGAACGCCGACAGCGTCTTGCCGGACCCGGTGGGCGCGACGACGAGGGCGTGGTGGCCCTCGGTGATCGCACCCCAGGCGCCGACCTGGGCGGCGGTGGGCCGGGCGAAGGCCGCGCGGAACCACTCCGCCGTGGGGGCGGAGAAGGAGCTCCAGACGTCGGCCACGCGCCCATCCTTGCGCACGATGCCGACACGTGGCGCCCGTACGACGGGCCGGGCCCGCGGCCCTACAGTGTGCTGCTGTGCCGACCAGCGACGATCCCCAGGCCCCGGACAACACCCGGCCGCGGTTCCACTTCACCAGTGGCCGGGGCTGGATCAATGATCCCTACGGCGTCACCTGGCATGGCGGCCGCTACCACCTGTTCTTCCAGCACGTGCCCGACCACGTGGAGTGGCGGGCCGACCAGCACTGGGGCCACGCGGTCAGCCCCGACCTGGTGACCTGGACCGAGGAGCCGGTCGCGTTGGCGCCCGGCGACGGCGACGGTGGCCTCTGGTCCGGCTGCGTGGTGACCTCGGCCGAGGGGGAAGGGCGGCTGTTCTACTCCACCGTCGACGTGGCCGCCCCCAGCATCAGCCGGGTGCGCGACGCCACGCCCCGCGACCCCTCCTGGCGGACGTGGGACAAGGGTGACGTGGTCGTCACCGCGCCCGACCTCGACCTGGTCGAGTTCCGCGACCCGTTCGTGCTGCGCGACGGTGACGACTGGCGGATGGTCGTCGGTGGTGGCACGGCCGCGGGCGTCGGACTGGCGATGAGCTGGACGTCGGCCGACCTGGTGACGTGGACCTATGACGGCGTGCTCGCCTCCCGCCCCGGCGACGAGCAGGACGACGCGTGGACCGGCACCGTGTGGGAGTGCCCGCAGCTGTTCCCGCTCGGCGACGCCTGGGTGCTGGTGATCTCGGTCTGGTCGGCGGGGGAGACCCACTATGTCGCCGCCGGCGTCGGCGACCTGGTGGCCGGCCGGTTCACCGCGCACGCCTGGCAACGGCTGACCTATGGGACCGGCCACTACGCCGCCTCCGCCTTCGTCGACGCCGACGGGCGCCGCTGCCTGATCCACTGGCTGCGGGACGTCACCGACGCCCACGGGCAGTGGGCCGGCGCCCACTCGGTGCCACACGTGCTGACCCTCGTCGACGGCCGCGTCGTCGTCGAGCCCCATCCCGCGGTCGCGGCCCTGGCCGAGCCGATGGAGCCCGGCGAGATCCGCACCGTCGGGGACGTCGACCTGATCCTGTCCGGCGGCGAGCTGTCCGTGCGCGTCTTGTCGGAGCCGTTCTCGATGCCGGTCGACGGCCCGGTGTCGGTCCTGGTCGACGGACCGGTCGTGGAGGTCTTCGGCGGCTCGACCGTGGCCGGGTTCACGATCGCGCCCTGATCCGGGTGGTGTCCGAGCCTCGAGACGCTCGGTCGCGCGGCTAGGCGTCGGCGGCCGTGACCGAGCCGACGTGCGTGCCGGGCGGCAGGTCCTTGACCTGGCGGTGGAGCTGGCCGGCCAGGCTCAGCGAGACCGCCAGGTCGGCGATCTCGACGTTGTCGAGGCTGAGGTCGCCGCCGAGGATGGGCGGGGTCTTCCAGCTGAGGACCTGGTCGCCGGCCGGCTCCATGCCCGCCCCGGCGGCCGCGACGGCCAGTCCGGCGAGGAGGTAGCGGTCCTGCCCCTCGCGCGTGTTGAGCGCCGCCTCGAGCGCAGGCACGTCGTCCCACTCCCGGGTCAGCGTGCCCTCGGCGACGTCGAGGAACCACACGCCGTCCGGTCCCTGCAGGAAGGCGTCACCGAAGGAGGAGGCCACCAGCGGGCGTGCCCCGGTCAGCCCGGGGAGCCACGCCCAGTCCTGCAGAGCGGTGGCCCACGCCTCGGCCGAGAAGCGCCGGATCAGTTCCATCCCACCAACGTACGACGGGCGGCTGCCGTCTGTTCGGGGAACAGGGACGCGGGCAGGGCGCATATGGATGTGCCGATGTCGGAGCCGTCGTCTAGCCTCGCTGCTCGTGGCTGACTCGATGATCCTGGCGCGCGGGCTGCGCAAGTCCTTCGGCGACTTCGAGGCAGTCAAGGGCATCGACCTCGACGTCCGCCGCGGCGAGGCGTTCGGCTTCCTCGGCCCCAACGGTGCCGGCAAGTCCTCGACCATGCGGATGATCGGGGCGGTCTCCCCGGTCAGTGGGGGAGAGCTGTCGATCCTGGGGATGGACCCGGCGACCGAGGGGCCGGCCATCCGCGCCCGGCTCGGGGTGTGTCCCCAGGAGGACACCCTCGACGTCGAGCTCAACGTCTTCGACAACCTCTATATCTATGGTCGCTACTTCGGGATGCCGCGCGACCAGGTCCGGGCCCGGGCCACCGACCTGCTCGACTTCGTCCAGCTCACCGACAAGGCCAAGGCCAAGGTCGACGACCTCTCGGGCGGCATGAAACGCAGGCTCACCATCGCGCGCTCGCTGATCAACCAGCCCGACCTGCTGCTCCTCGACGAGCCCACCACGGGCCTGGATCCCCAAGCGCGCCACCTGCTGTGGGACCGGCTGTTCCGGCTCAAGCAGCAGGGCGTGACGCTGGTGCTCACCACCCACTACATGGACGAGGCCGAGCAGCTGTGCGACCGGCTCGTGGTGATGGACCAGGGCGTGATCGTGGCCGAGGGCGCCCCGCTCGACCTGATCCGCGAGCACTCCACCCGCGAGGTCGCCGAGCTGCGGTTCGGGGTCGGCGAGCACGAGCGGGTGGCCGACCGGATCGCCGACCTCGGCGAGCGGGTCGAGGCGCTGCCCGACCGGGTGCTCGTCTATAGCGACGACGGCGAGGAGGCGGTCGCCCGCGCCCACGAGCGCGGCCTCCAGCCGCTGGCCGTGCTGGTGCGTCGCTCGACGCTCGAGGACGTCTTCCTCCGCCTCACCGGCCGGACCCTGGTGGACTGATGGCCGCCACCACCGCTGCACCCGCAACGTCCCGCCCCGGGTCGGGTCTCTCACTGACCCAGGGCGCGCTGCGTCAGGTGGACTACTGGGTCACCGTCTATCGACGCACCTGGCGCGGCTCGGTGATCAGCTCGTTCGTCACCCCGCTGTTCTATGTCGTCGCGATGGGTGTCCTGCTGGGCGGCTTCATCAAGGCCGACCCCGCCACCCTCGAGGGCGCCACCTCCTATCTCGCCTTCGTCGTGCCGGGTCTGGTGGCCGCCCACGCCATGCAGACGGCGGTCGGTGAGGTGACCTACCCCGTCATGGGGATGATCAAGTGGCAGAAGATCTACTACTCCATGCTCGCGACCCCGCTCCAGGTGCCCCACCTCGTCGCCGGCAACCTGCTCTTCGTGCTGTTCCGGCTGGTCACCACGTGCGGGGTCTACCTCCTCATGCTGGCGCCCTTCGGGGTCTACGCCACCTGGTGGGGCCCCGTCCTCGCGCTCGGGGCCCAGGTGCTGGTCGGCATGGCCTTCGCGACGCTGGTCTTCGGCGTCACCGTGCGGCTCAGGTCCGAGGAGGGCTTCGGGCTGATCTTCCGGCTGGGCGTCTTCCCGCTGTTCCTGTTCTCCGGGGCGTTCTTCCCCGTCGACAACCTCGGGCCGGCGCTGGTCTGGGTGGCGCGGCTCACTCCGCTGTGGCACGGCGTCGACCTCTCCCGCATGCTCACCCTCGGCACCGTCGACTGGTCGCTGGCCGCGACCCACGTCGTCGTCCTGGTGGCGTTGACCGTCGTCGGCTGGTTCTGGTCGGTGCGCGGCCTGGCGACGAGGCTGGCGAGCTGATGGCTGCGATCTCCGCGACGTCCGCGACCCCGTCTCCGCTGGGGCCGTCCCAGGCCCTGCGCCTGCTGCTGCTGCGCAACTACATCGTCTATCGCGACGCGTGGAAGCTCTTCGTCACCGGCTTTCTCGAGCCGGTGTTCTATCTGCTCTCGATCGGCGTCGGCGTCGGCAAGCTGATCTCGACCTTCGAGTTCAACGGCCACGCCATCCCCTACGCCGAGTTCGTCGCGCCCGGGATGCTCGCGGCATCGGCGATGAACGGCGCCGTCCTCGACTCGACCTTCAACGTCTTCTTCAAGCTCAAATATGACAAGGTCTTCGACCAGCAGCTGGCGACGCCGTTGTCGACCGCCGACATCGCCCGCGGTGAGATCGCGTGGGCGCTGCTGCGTGGCGGCACCTACTCCGCCATGTTCCTGGTGATCATGGCGGCGCTCGGGCTGGTCGGGTCATGGTGGGCGCTGCTCGCGCTGCCGGCGGCGCTGCTCATCGGGTTCGCGTTCGCCGCCATCGGCATGGCGCTGACGACGTTCATGAGCAGCTGGCAGGACTTCGACAAGGTCACGCTGGTCCAGCTGCCGCTGTTCTTGTTCTCCGCGACCTTCTTCCCGGTCACGGCGCTCCACCCCGTCGTGCGCTGGATCGTCGAGGTCACCCCGCTCTATCGCGGCGTCGTGCTGTGCCGTGAGCTCACCACCGGCGCCCTCAGCTGGGGCTCCGCGGTCTCGGTGGTCTATCTCACCGCGATGGGCCTCATCGGCCTGCTCGTCGTACGCCGCCGCCTCAGCGCGCTGCTCCTCAAGTGAGCCGGTCGTCGTCTTCGGTCGCGCCCACCGCCAGGTCCAGCTGGAACCACGCCGTGTCGATCCAGCGACCGAACTTGCGGCCGACCTCGCCCAAGGTTCCGACGTGACGGAACCCGACGGCCTCGTGCAGCGCGACGCTGGCCGGGTTGGGCAGCGCGATCACGGCGACCGCGGTGTGCACGTCGTCCTCTCGCATCCGATCGATGAGCTTGTCATAGAGCGCCCGCCCGAGCCCGCGGCCACGTGCCGCCTCGGCCAGATAGACGGACGTCTCGCGGGTGTGGAGATAGGCCGGTCGCGGCCGATAGGACGAGGAGTAGGCATAGCCGACGACGCCGAGCACCTGGTCCTCGGCGACCAGCAGGTGGTCGCCCACCTCGACGCTCGCCAGCCGCGACTCCCAATAGGTCCGTGGTCGCGGCTCCTGGTCGAACGTCGCGATGCTGTGGGCGACCTCCTGGTCATAGATCGCCGCGACGGCGTCCAGGTCGGGGTCGGCCGCCGCACGGATCACCGAGCTCATGGCCTTATCCTGGCTGACCGCAGACAGGAGGAGCGAGGGTGACCATCGAGCCGGACACCAAGGACTGGACGTGGGTGCTCGATGCCCCGTGTCCCGAGTGCGGTTTCGACGCCCGCGTCTTCACCGACGCCGACCTCGCGCCCACGGTCGAGGCCAACGCGCGGGGCTGGCGCGTCGCGCTCGCCGCGCCCGACACACGGCAGCGGCCCACCTCCACGACCTGGTCACCGCTCGAGTACGCCTGCCACGTCCGCGATGTCCACCGGGTCTTCGCCGAGCGGGTGCGGCTGATGCTGGCCGAGAACGACCCGGCATTCGCCAACTGGGACCAGGACGTCACGGCCGCGGAGGACCGCTACGACCTCCAGGAGCCGGCGGTCGTCTCCGGCGAGCTGGCCGAGGCCGCTCAGGTGATGGCCGACCTGCTGCGGTCGGTGGCGGGCCCCCAGTGGAGCCGGACCGGACGCCGCAGCAACGGCTCGTTCTTCACCGTCGACAGCATCGGGCGCTACTACCTCCACGACATCGTGCACCACCTCCACGACGTGGGTTTCGACGCCCGTTCGGTCACGGCGGCCGCCTACGACGCCGACGCCCCTGGCTACGCCGCAGCCACCTCGGTGGCCTCCGACTCCCTGCGGGGCGCCGCTGCACGGTTCGCGGCGGCGCTTGCTGAGGGCCGGCGGGTGCTCGAGATCGGCACCGGGTCGGGGCGTGATGCCCTCCTCCTGGAGACGGCGGGCGTGTCCGTCCGCCGCACCGACGTGACGCCGGGGTTCGTCGCCGTGCTCCGGGAGGCGGGGCACGACGCCGACCTGCTGGACCCGCTCGTCGACGACCTGGCCGACCCGGCTGATCCCGACCGGCCCTATGACGGAGTGTGGGCCAACGCGAGTCTGCTCCACGTGGACCGCTCCCGCTTGCTGCTCCTGCTCGAGCGCCTTGCCGCGGTGACGCGCGCGGGTGGCGCGCTCTGGCTGTCGGTCAAGGAGGGCGACGGGGAGGCCTGGTCGACCCACGGCACCGTGTCGGCTGCCCGGCTGTTCACCTTCTGGCGGGAGGCCCCGCTGAGCGCGGTCCTCGACCGTGCGGGGTGGCGCGTGCTTGACGTCGCGCATGCGCACGGCGCGAGCCGCGACGAGCTGTGGCTGAACATCCTGGCGGCCCGTCGATGAGGCACACCGAGTTCTGGAGCCGCATGGAGCACGCGCTGGGCGCGAGCTATGCCCGCACCTGGGCGCGCACGACGGTGATGGCCGACCTCGACGGCCGCACCGCCGACGAGGCCCTCGCGGCCGGCACCCCACCCAAAGAAGTCTGGGCCGCCGTCTGGCGCACCCTCGAGCTCCCGGAGAACCAGCGGTGACCACCATGCACGACGACCTCCACGCGGTGCAGCGCCGCACGCTGACCACCCTGGTGGCCGGCCAGATCGTGGGGGCCACCGGCATCACGATCGGCATCGCCACGGCCTCCCTCCTCGCCAAGCAGCTCTCTGGCTCGGAGAAGCTCGCCGGCCTCGCCCAGACCACCCAGGTGCTCGGCACCGCGATCGCGGCCTATTTCCTGGCGCGGCTGATGTCGGCGCGCGGGCGGCGGGCCGGCCTGGTGCTGGGTTACCTCCTCGGGGCGGCCGGAGCCGTGGTCATCGTCGCGGCCGGGGCCGCCCACTCGATGCCGCTCCTGCTGGTGGGCGCGACGCTGCTCGGCTCGACCAGCGCGGCCAACAACGCCGCCCGCTATGCGGGGACCGACCTGGCCCCGGACAACAAACGAGGTCGCCACCTCTCCCTCGTCGTGTGGGCCGCGACGATCGGCTCGGTGCTGGGGCCCAACCTGACGGGTCCGGCGACCCGGCTGGCCCAGACCCTCGGCATCCCCGAGCTGACCGGTCCGTTCGCCATCGGCGGCCTCGGCATGCTGCTGGCCGCGCTCGTGCTCTGGCTCGCGCTGCGCCCCGACCCGCTGCTGCTGGCCCGTGAGCGTGCCGGCGTCAGCACCAGCGTGGTGCGCAAGACCTCGTGGGCCAACGTCCGGGACCTGCTGCGCGAGCGACCCATTGTCGCGGCAGCGATCCTGGGGCTGGCCTCGGGCCACGCCGTCATGGTCGGCGTCATGGTGATGACCCCGCTCCACATGGAGCACGGCGGCAGCGAGCTGCGGGTGATCGGGTTCGTCATCTCGGTCCACGTCCTCGGCATGTTCGCGTTCGCCCCCATGAGCGGCTGGGCCGCCGACCGCTTCGGCCGCCCCACCACCATGGCGCTCGGTGGGGTCGTCCTGCTGGTGTCGCTGCTCCTCAGCGGGCTGTCGCCGGAGGGCAGCTCCTGGCTGATCTTCGTGGGGCTGTTCCTGCTGGGGCTGGGCTGGTCCTTCGGCACCGTCGCCGCCTCGACGCTGATCGTCGAGCACGTGCCGCTCGAGCTGCGCACCGACATCCAGGGCGCCTCCGACCTCGTCATGGGGCTGGCGGCCGCCGGCGCGGGCGCGCTGGCGGGGGTCATCGTCGGCTCGTGGGGCTATGCGACGCTCAACCTCTTCTCGTCGCTGATCGCGGCCGGGGTGCTCGCCGCCGCCGTGTGGGCGCGGCAGCACACGCCCTCGCCCGGCTCGGTTCTTACCGAAGCGTGACGTCCCGGGTCCGACGCGTGCGTCGGCCCCGCGAACCTGGCACGGTGTCAGCGTGAGCTCCCTCCCCACCGCCGAGGTCGCCGTCATCGGCGGCAGCGGCTTCTATTCCTTCCTCGACGACCCCGAGCAGGTCGCGGTCCCGACGCCGTACGGCGAACCGTCCGCGGTGGTCTCGGTCGGCTCGCTGGCGGGCCGGTCGGTCGCCTTCCTGCCGCGCCACGGTGTCGGCCACGAGCTGCCGCCCCATGCGATCAACTACCGCGCCAACCTCTGGGCGCTGCGGTCGCTGGGCGTGCGCCAGGTGATCGGTCCGTGCGCGGTCGGTGGCTTGCGCGCCGAGGTCGCGCCCGGCGACATCGTCGTGCCCGACCAGCTCGTCGACCGGACCACCCGTCGGATCAACAGCTTCGTCGAGCGCGGCGCCGTCCACCTGCCGTTCGCCGACCCCTACTGCCCCCGGCTCGCGGCGGCCTGCGCCCGGCAACCGGGGGCGTCGGCCGGCGGCACCATGGTGGTGATCGAGGGGCCGCGCTTCTCCACCCGGGCCGAGTCGCGCGACTATGCCGGCCGCGGCTGGACGCTGATCAACATGACCGGGCACCCGGAAGCGCCGCTCGCCCGTGAGCTCGGCATGTGCTATTCCGCGCTGGCGCTGGTGACCGACATGGACGCCGGCGTCGCCGAGGGGGAGGGGGTCTCCCAGGAGGAGGTCTTCGCGGCGTTTGCCCGCAACGTCGACCGGCTCCGCGACATCGTCACCGGGGTCATCGGCGACCTGCCCGATCCCGACGGCTGCACCTGCGCCACCTGGTCCGACGGCGTCACGCTCACCTATGACGTGCCGGGCCCGGCCTGACCGGCACAATCACGGGCAACCCGCCGGTCCGTGCCCGTTGTCAAGGTCACCCACGGCCTATCGGCGCCCCCGGCCCGCTGACTAGGGTCGCCTGCACTGCGTCACCACACCAAGGAGACAGCCATGCGCACTCGCATCACCCCGTCGTTCATCGTCGCCGTGCTCGCCCTGATCGTCGCTCTCGGCGGGAGCGCCTATGCCGGCGCCCTGATCACCAGTGCCAACATCAAGAACGGCACCATCCAGGCGGTCGACATCAAGAAGCACACCATCACCTCCGACCGGCTGGCTCGCACCTGCTCGAAGTCGCAGACCAAGATCAACGGGCTGTGCGTGGACCGCAAGCCGTCGGGTCCGTCGGTCTACCAGGTGGCCGTCGTGGGCTGCAGCGCCCGCGACGGCCGGCTGCTGGGCGAGAGCGAGTTCCTCACCCTCCGCAGCCGGATCCTGGCGCACCCCGCGAAGTTCGTGTGGGCCAACGGGATGGCCAACCAGTACGAGTTCCTCAGCGACTTCGCCACGTCCGGAGTCCAGCTGGTCCCGGAGGCCACGGACCTCAACCTCAACAACTTCGGCAACGCCTCGGCCCAGAACTTCTACTACCGGTGCGTGACCTACCCGTGAGGGTGCTGCTGACCGGCTCGGCCGGCTTCATCGGCGGTGCCATCGCCCGCGCCCTGGCCGATGAGGACATCGAGGTGGTGGGCGTGGACGCGCTGCTGTCCTCGGCCCACCCGGCCGACGCCGTCCTGCCCGCCGGGACGCTCCGGCTCGACGTGCGCGACCCCTCCGGGTGGGAGGACGCGCTGCGTGGCATCGATGTGGTGTGCCACCAGGCCGCGCTCGTGGGCGCGGGCGTGACCGTCGACGACCTCCCCGACTATGCCGCCATCAACGACCTCGGCACCGCCACCCTGCTCGCCGGCATGCATCGTGCGGGCGTCCACCGGCTGGTGCTGGCCTCCTCGATGGTCGTCTATGGCGAGGGCCGCTATGCCTGTGCGGAGCACGGTCTCCAGCCGACGCCCGCCCGACACACCGCTGACCTCGACGCCGGCGTCTTCGACCACCGGTGCCCCGTCTGCCGGGCCCCGCTGAGCTGGGCGCTGGTCGACGAGGACGCGCCGGTCGACCCCCGCAGCAGCTATGCCGCCAGCAAGGTGGCGCAGGAGCACTACGCCCGGGCCTGGGCCCGCCAGGCGGGCGGCAGCGTGGTGGCCCTGCGCTACCACAACGTCTATGGGCCCGGGATGCCCCGGGACACGCCCTACTCCGGCGTCGCCGCCATGTTCCGCTCCGCCATCGAGCGCGGCGAGCCACCGCGGGTCTTCGAGGACGGCGGGCAGATGCGCGACTTCGTGCACGT
>JAGQUE010000636.1 GCA_020438665.1 Nocardioidaceae bacterium
ACCTCGATGACGGTGACCGCCACCGCCAGGACGAGCGAGCCGTAGGGCTCGCCGACGCGGTGGGCAACGACCTCGGCGTGATGAACCGCGGCGAGGACGGCGGCGGCCAGCACCACGGCCAGTGCCACCAGGACCACGGTGGAGAGGTCACGGCCCCAGGCAGCGACGAGCACGACGAGGGCGATGACGGGGGCGGCGGTCGTCCAGGTCACGGCCTTCATGTCCATACGATGACAGGCCGGTGGAAACACAGGCATGCCCTCGAGTCGGGATGGGAACCGCACGGTGCGATCTCACCCCCCATCACCCCCCTAGGTGTGAGGTCGCCACGACGTGGCGTTCCTAGGCTGCGGGTCATGTCCCTGCAGGCCTTGATCTTCGACGTGGACGGCACGCTCGCCGACACCGAGCGCGCCGGGCACCGGGTGGCGTTCAACGCCGCCTTCGCCGAGGCGGGGCTCCCGTGGCGCTGGGACGAGGCGCTCTATGACGAGCTGCTGCAGGTCACCGGTGGCAAGGAGCGGATCCGGCACTACCTGTCGGTGGCCGACCGCTGGTTCTTGGCCCGCCCGGACGCGGCCGACGTGATCGCCAGACTCCACGAGAGCAAGACCGGCCACTACCTCCGTCTGCTCGCGGCCGGCCGGGTGCGCCTGTTGCCGGGAGTGGAGGCCCTGGTGCGGGAGGCCCGCGGGGGAGGCCTCCGGCTCGCCATCGCCACCACGACGACCCCTGCGAACGTGACCGCACTCCTCGACAGCAGGTTCGGGGAGGACGCCAGGTCGTGGTTCGAGGTGATCGGCGCGGGCGATGTCGTTCCGGCCAAGAAGCCGGCGCCCGACATCTATCGATGGGTGGTCGAGCGGCTCGGTCTCGAGCCCTGGCAGTGCCTGGCGGTCGAGGACTCCGGTGTCGGGCTCGCCGCCGCGGTCGCGGCCGGCGTACCGACCGTGGTCGTGCCCAGCGGCCACGCCGGCGCCGACGACTTCTCCGCTGCCGTTGCACGCTACGCGGACCTGACCGCCGTCACCGTCGCGGACCTGCGCGACCTGCATGCCGGCGCCGTCCCACCCACCGTCCTCGCACCACCCGCCTAGTCCCACCAAGGAGCCCAGCAATGGACCAGTCAGCGCGCTACGCCGACCTCAGCCTCACCGAGGAGGAGCTGATCGCCGGAGGCAAGCACATCCTGTGCGCCTACACGATGAAGCCGAAGGCCGGCCATGACTACCTCGCGTCCGCGGCCCATTTCGCCGCCGAGTCGTCGACCGGCACCAACGTCGAGGTGTCCACCACCGACGACTTCACCCGGGGGGTGGACGCGCTCGTCTATCACGTCGACGAGGCCACCGAAGACATGCGGATCGCCTATCCGCTCGACCTGTTCGATCGCAACATGACCGACGGCCGGATGATGCTGGTCTCGTTCCTGACCCTGACGATCGGCAACAACCAGGGCATGGGCGACATCGAGTACGCCAAGATGGTCGACTTCTATGTGCCGCCTGAGGCGTTGCGCCAGTTCGACGGGCCGGCCATGAACATCGTCGACATGTGGCGCATCCTCGACCGCCCCATCGACAACGGCGGCTATGTGTCCGGCACGATCATCAAGCCCAAGCTCGGGCTGCGCCCGGAGCCGTTCGCCGAGGCGGCGTACCAGTTCTGGCTGGGTGGCGACTTCATCAAGAACGACGA
>JAGQUE010000637.1:0-5122 GCA_020438665.1 Nocardioidaceae bacterium
ACGCCCAGGGCTGCCGTGGCGAGGAGGTCGGGACCGTCGTCCCACCGGTGGGCGGTCTCCACCAGCCGGCCGAGCATCCGGTTCGCGTCGCGCATCACGTGTGCGGTGTCGGTGGTGCCCAGCAAGAGGGTGTCCAGGACGGCGCGCAACCGCCCCATGATCGCCGCGGCCGCGAGGCCGTGGCCGCTGATGTCGCCGACGGACACGGCCAGCCCGCCTCCGTCGAGCCCCGTGGCGTGGTACCAGTCGCCTCCCACGATCACCTCGCGGGCCGCCGGCTGGTAGCGCGTGGCCAGGGTGAACCGCCCCATCCGCACCGGGATGTCGTCGAGCATGCTCAGCTGCAGGACGCGGGAGAGCTCGCGCTGGCTGCGCAGCTCCTCCTGCACCTCCAGCCACTGCGAGATGTCGCGCACCGCCAGCATCGTGAACCGCTGCCCGTGAACCTCGATGGGCGACAGGCTGATCGAGGCCGGGAAGGTCGTGCCGTCCTTGCGCCGGGCACGCAGCTGGCTGTCGACGCCCATCGCACGCATGGCCGGATGGCGCTGGAAGCGACCCCGGTGTGTCCGGTGGAGGTCGCGCACATCGTCAGGCACGAGGTGTTCCACCGGGTGGCCGAGCAGGTCCTCGGACTCATAGCCGAACAGGGCGAGCGCCTGGGGGTTGAGCAGGCGGATGTCGCCACGATGATCGACCACCAGCATGGCGTCGGGGGCGCTCTCGAACAGCACATCGTGCAGGTCGGCGTCCTTGAGCAGCGCAGCAAGGTCCATCAGCGCCCCCCGAGGACGACTCCGTGACGAGACAGACACCCTACTCCAGGCGGCCGGCGGCCGGCGGCCGGTGCTCGCGCTGTCGGCGAGCGCACCCGCTGGCACCGTGCGTGATCGGGCTCGGCGACTGCGCGCCGCGGCCCTACGAGCCCGAGGTGTCTGACCCGTGCGTGTAGAGGTGGCGGATCACGTCCTCGATGTCGGGCTCACGGAGCGAGAGGTCGGCGACGGCGTAGGACGCTGCCACGGCGGCGACAACAGGTGCGGCGCTGGCGTCGGCGGGGAAGCTCAGCCACTGGCGTGGCCCGTCGACGCGGTCCACGCGCGCACCGCTCACGTCGATGGGCGGACCCTCGTCGACGAGGTCGACCACGAGCGTGCGCCGGGAGCCGCCCAGCCGGTGGAGCCCGGCCAACGGGCCGTCATAGACGACCGTGCCCTGGTCGATCACGATGACCCGGTCGCACAAGGCCTCGATATCGGCCAGGTCGTGGGTGGTCAGGAGCAGCGTGGTGCCCCGCTCGGCGTTGAGGGTGCGCAGGAACTCGCGCAGCCGGCCCTTGCTGACGACGTCGAGCCCGATCGTGGGCTCGTCGAGGTAGAGCACCGTCGGGTCGTGGAGGAGGGCGGCGGTGATGTCGCCCCGCATGCGCTGGCCGAGCGAGAGCTGCCGCACCGGGGTGTCCAGCAGGTCGGCGAGGTCCAGCAGCTCCACGAACCGCGTCAGGTTGGCCTGGTAGCGGTCGAGCGGGATGCGGTACATCTTCTGGAGGAGCGCGAACGTGTCGCGCAACGGCAGGTCCCACCACAGCGTGGTGCGCTGCCCGAACACCACGCCGATGCGCTGCGCCAGGTCGGTGCGCTGGCGGCTCGGGTCGAGCCCGGCCACGGTCAGCTGCCCCGAGGTCGGCACGAGGATGCCGGTGAGCATCTTGATCGTGGTCGACTTGCCGGCGCCGTTGGGACCGATATAGCCGACCATCTCGCCGCGGGCGATGTCGAAGCTCACCCCGCGAACGGCCTCGAGGTCCGGCTGGCGCCGTCGCCGGAAGCGCCTGCTCAGGTCACGGGCCCTGACGAGCGGCTCCCGGTCGAGCCCTGGTGACGTCATCTCAGCTCCCCGTGGAGGTGTAGTGGCGGACACCGAGCCGCCAGAAGGACATGGTCACGACCACCAGCAACGCCGCGGCCAACGGGGATGCCAGCTGGAGCCACCCCGGCATCCCGAAGGGGTCCTCTCGCCCCAGCAGGAACAGGGCGGGATACCAGTTCACGAATGCGATGGGCAGGACGAGGGTCAGCGACACGACCAGCTCACGGGGGAAAACAGTCAGCGGATACTGCGTGAGCGTGTTGCCACCGTAGGTGAACGCGTTGGCGAACTCGCTCGCGTCACCCCACCAGAACTGGAACGTCGAGAACAGCACGAACAGGCAGAAGAAGATCACTGCCGCCGCGACCACGGCGATGACCGCGACGAGTGCCCTGGTGGGGGTCCAGGTCACCGAGGTGGCACCCCAGCCGAGGACCAGGCCGGCCTGGGTGATCCGGGCGATCCGGCGCAGGGCGAACCTGTCGGCGCACACCTGGATCAGCAGCGGCACCGGTCGCGTGAGCATCACGTCGAGCTCACCGGTGCGCACCAAGGTGCCGAGGCGCTCGACGTTGCCGATGGTCAGGTCGGCGAACCCGATGCCCAGCCCGGTCATGCCATAGAGGAGCGCGACCTCGCGGACGCCGAAGCCGCCAAGGCTGTCGATCCGGCTGAAGATGATCCAGATGCCCACGAAGTCGAGGCCGGCGAGGGCGAAGCCCCCGATGGCGAACATCGCGAACGACGCGGGATAGGCCAGCGCGGCTCGGACCCACATCGCGGCGATCTGGGCGTACTGACGGACCGGCAACGCCACTCCGCGCGCTCGGAGCTCGAGGTCAGCCACCCTGCACCACCAGCTTGCGGGTGGCGGCGTGGGTGACCAGCTGTGACGCGAGCAGGAGCACCGCGGCCCAGGCGGCCTGGAGCGCCAGCGCCGCCAGGATCCCGGTGCCGGCGTGGCGCCCGAGCCACAGGTCTGCCGGGGTCTGCAGCATGGCGGCCCACGGCAGGGCGAGGCAGATGCTGCGCAGCGGCTCGGGAAACACGACCAGGGGGAGCACCATCCCGCTGAGGAAGGTGGCCGCCACGGTGCTGAGGGTGCGGACGCCGCTCGCGTCGAGCAGCCAGAACGAGCTCGCCGCGGCGAGGAAGCGCAGCCCGAAGCTCACGAGCACGCCCAAACAGACGCTGACGGCGAACGCGACCGCGCCCACGACACCGGCCGGTGGGCGCAGATCGAACAGGAACGCGCCGAGGACCATCGGCACCGTCCCCCGCGTGACCAGATGGAAGAGCATCCGCCCGGCGTCCTGGGCGAGGTACCAGCCGACCAGGTTGACCGGGCGGTAGAGGTCCACGGCGATGGCGCCGGTGCGCACCCGCTCCGCCAGGTCGTCGGTCGGGCCACCCGCCCACAGTGCGGTGACCATGATCAGCCCCTGGCCGATCCACACATAGGTCACAGCGTCGGACGAGTCATAGCCCCCGAGCCCGCTGCGCTCCCGCCACAGGGCGAGATAGACGAAGCTGTAGATGACGCCGAAGACCGAGTTGGTGAAGATGCCGGCGAGGGTCGCGCCCCGATAGGTGGCATAACGGCGGAACGACCGCCCGGCGACGGCGGCAAGCAGCATCCTCGCCTCCGGCGGGTCGTGGGTGAGGAGCCGAGTATGCCAGCCCGCGGGCCGGGGTCAGTGGGCGTAGGTGCCGTGCAGGATCGCGCGCCCCAGCGTCTTGAAGGCCAGGTTGAAGGAGACCACCGCCGGGGTCGCATCGGGGTCGACGCCCAAGCTTTCGTCGCCGACGGCGTGGATGACGAAGAAGTAGCGGTGGACCTGGTCGCCCGGCGGCGGTGCAGCGCCCATGAAAGCCCTCTGGTTGCCGTCGTTGCGGCACATGAAGGCGCCACCGGGCAGGTCGGCACCATCCGCTCCCGCCCCGGCCGCAAGGCTGGTCACATCGGCGGGGAGGTCGACGAGGACCCAGTGCCAGAATCCCGAGGGGGTCGGCGCATCCGGGTCGAAGCAGGTGACCACGAACGACTTGGTGCCGTGCGGGGCGCCCTCCCAGGACAGCTGGGGTGAGGTGTTGCCGAGGGCTGCCACCTGGTCGTCCTTGAGCGGCTGACCGTCGGTGACGTCGGCGCTGGTCACGGTGAAGGACGCCGTGGTCGGCAGCAGGTCGTAGGGGTTGGGGGAGACGGGGCGATCCAGACTCATGTCTCGGACCCTAGCCTGGCGTGTGGTCACCAGCCAGGGCAGCGGCCGGCCCACGACCGGCGTCGGGCAGGATGGACCGCCGTACGGCGCGTCCGAGCGACGGGGATCAGACGTACATCACACAAGGCGGAGGTGGGCGTGGCCGAGTTGATCCGCGTGACCGATGCCGCCGATCCACGCCTGGCCGACTACCGCGACCTGCGCGACGTGTCGCTGCGCAAGTCGCTGGAGGCCGAGCACGGGCTCTTCCTGGCCGAGGGGGAGAAGGTCGTCCGCAGGGCCCTCGAGGCTGGACACACCGCCCGGTCGTTCCTGATGGCCGAGCGGTGGCTCGATGGGCTCGCCGACGTCCTCGATCTCTCGGACGCACCGTGCTTCGTGGTCACCGAGGACCTGGCGGAGCGGGTCACCGGATTCCACGTGCACCGGGGCGCGCTCGCGTCGCTCAACCGTCGCCCGCTGTCGTCGGTCGACGACGTCCTGGCGGGCGCGCGCTCGGTCCTGGTGCTTGAGAACATCGTCGACCACACCAACGTCGGTGCGGTGTTCCGTTCCGGCGCCGCGCTGGGCTTCGACGCCGTGCTGCTCGCCCCGCGCTGCGCCGACCCGCTCTATCGGCGGTCGGTCAAGGTCGCGATGGGGGCGGTCTTCTCGGTGCCCTGGACCCGGCTGCCCGGCTGGCACGACGCCCTGCCGGACCTGTCCGCGCGCGGCTTCACGACTGTGGCGCTCACGTTGGCGGAGGGATCGGTGCCGATCGACGAAGCGGTGGCCGGTCTCGACAAGGTGGCGCTGGTCCTGGGCTCCGAGGGCCACGGCCTCTCCGCCCGCTGGGAGGAGACGGCCGACCGTCGCGCGATCATCCCCATGGCCGCCGGGATCGACTCCCTCAACGTGGCCGCCGCCAGCGCCGTCGCCTGCTATGTGGCTGCGCGCCGCTGATCCGACCCGGCGACTCGATCCGATCAGGCCCCGGCCGGCCAGCCGTCGGGGTAGTTGTCGGCGACCTTGGCATGCGCCTTGTCGAGCCG
>JAGQUE010000637.1:5157-6111 GCA_020438665.1 Nocardioidaceae bacterium
GTGCCGTGGGTGTGGTCGGTCTCGTGCTGGAGACAGCGGGCCAACAGGCCGTCGCCGGCGAACGCGACCGGTTCACCGTCGAGGCCGAACCCGACCACCTCCGCGAAGTCCGGCCGCGCACACTCGACGAAGGCGCCCGGAAAGGACAGGCAGCCCTCGTCGTCCTCGTCGAGCCGGCGGTCCCGGCCCTCGGGGAGGGTGATCACCGGGTTGCAGACCACACCGGCCACGTGGCGGCCGTCCGCATCGGGACAGTCGAACACGAACATCGCCAGGTCGACGCCGATCTGGCAGGCGGCGAGGCCGACGCCGTCGGCGGCGTACATCGTGGCGACCATGTCGGCGGCCAGGGCACGCAGCTCTGCGTCGAAGACGGTGACCGGCTGCTGCGGCCGGTGCATCACCGGGGTGCCCCATCGGGTGATCGGCCGGACCCGTCCACCGCTTGGGAGGACCTCGGGGATGTGCTCCGGCTCGCTCGACATGGGGCGAGCCTAGACGTCCGGGAGGCGACTGCCGGGGCCGGGTTCGTCGACGCGACCGCCGACCTCGACCTGGTCGCGCTGCGGGCCCTGAGCCATCAGCCCTCCAGGTGGTGGCGCGGATCAGCGACGACCCTGCGGGCGCGTGGCGGAGCCGCACCCTGCCGTGGTGCGCGCGCTCGCGCTGCTGGCGTTGCGCGACTCGGGGCTTCGCGCCCCCGCGCGGTCACTCCAGGGAGACGCCGGCTGACGGTTCGGGGGACAGCAGCCCCGGTTCGGCGTACGACGCCGCCGCGAACGCGGCGACGATCGCGTCGCCGACGTCCGCGCGGCGGTCCTCCGGCACCAGCACGATGGCCGAGCCGCCGAAGCCACCGCCGGTCATCCGCGCCCCGAGGGCGCCGTGTCCCAGGGCGGTCTCCACGACCAGGTCCAGCTCCTCGCAGGAGATCTCGTAGTCGTCGCGCATCGA
>JAGQUE010000638.1 GCA_020438665.1 Nocardioidaceae bacterium
CTGGATCGACGCCGACGACGCCGCCAACAACGTCTTCTCCTTCGTCCGCCGCGGAGCCGACAGCTCCGACGTCGTGTGCATCGCCAACTTCGCGGCGATCCCGCACGGCGAGTTCCGCATCGGCCTCCCCTCGGCCGGCCGCTGGGAGGAGGTCGTCAACACCGACGCCGCGTCCTACACCGGCTCCGGCGTCGGCAACCTCGGGGCGGTTGAAGCGGTCGCCGGCGACTGGTCCGGCCAGCCCGCCCACGCCGACATCGTCGTACCTCCCCTCGCCACCGTCTGGCTCCGCCGGGCATGAGCGGGCCGTCGTACGCCTGACGGTTGACCACCCAGTATCCCACTAGGGTGACCAGGTGACCGATCGCCGTGACCAGCCGACGCTGACCGACGGCACCGTGACCCTGCGGCCGTGGCGCGACGAGGACATCGATGCGGCGGTGGCGGGCCACGACGAGGAGATCGCCCACTGGTTCGGGTTCCCCGACGGGATCGTGCAGCCGCCCCGCGACACGATGGTGGGCGCGGTGACGGAGTGGCGCCGCGCGTGGGAGAGCGACCGGAGCGTCGCCAACTTCGCCGTCGAGTACGACGGCCGGCTGGTCGGGTCGTGCGAGATCCAGCGCCGGGACGACAACACCGGGGTGCTCTCCTGGACGCTCTATGCGGGCCACCGCGGCCGAGGCCACGCCACCCGCGCGGTGCGGGTGCTGGCCGACTGGGCGATGACCGAGGCCGGCCAGGGCGGGCTCGGGCTCACCCGGATCGAGGCGTTCGTCGAGCCCGGCAACGAGGCATCGCTGCGGGTGGCGACGAGGGCCGGCCTGCGTCGGGAGGGCGTGCGACGGGTCGCCGCCGGCACCGGCGACCGCCTGGAGACCACCGAGTACGTCGTGCTGGCACGACTGCACGACGACCCTCCGCTGACCGATGCCACCAGCTTCCGCTCCCTGCTCAACTCCTTCCTCCCCCGCAAGCGCGCGATCAGCCAGCTGATGATCCGCGACGCGGACGACCGGGTGCTGCTGTGCCAGCTCACCTACAAGAAGGACTGGGATCTCCCGGGCGGAGTCGTCGAGGTCGGTGAGTCACCGCGGCTCGCGGTGGGCCGGGAGCTCACCGAGGAGCTGGGCCTGACCATCGAGCCCGGACGACTGCTGCTCACCGACTGGCTGCCCGCGTGGGGTGGCTGGGACGACGCCGTCTGCCTCGTCTTCGACGGCGGGGTCCAGCCCGCCACGATCGTGGCCGAGCTGGTCTGCCAGGAGCGCGAGATCCGGTGCGCCGAGTTCCTCACCGCCGACGAGATCGGCGAGCGCGCCGCCGACTTCACGGCGCGCCGGATCGAGGCCGCGCTGCGCCGTGCCCGAGGGGAAGCCGACGCGCCGTCCTACACCGAGTCGGGTCGTTGAGACGTACACCACTGAGGGAACCCTGAGGGGTATCCCCAAACGAACAGTGGAAAGATCGACCCCGTGACCACTTACGTGTTCGACTTTGCTGAAGGCAACAAGGATCTCAAAGATCTTCTCGGCGGTAAGGGTGCCAACCTCGCCGAGATGA
>JAGQUE010000639.1 GCA_020438665.1 Nocardioidaceae bacterium
ACGAAGAACAGCGGGTGCTCGGTCTCGGGGTGGCTGATCGACTTGCGGATCGTGGGGACGGCCGCCAGGGCGTCCGCGGCCATGCTCAAGATGATCGCCGCGTTCGGGGCGTCCGTGAGCGCCCACAACAGCACCGCGAGCCCCGACAGCCCTCCGCAGGCCCAGTCGAAGAGGCCGAGCTGCCAGTAGGCGCCCCTGCGCAGGTAGGACGACAGCAGCACCAGCAACGGCCCCAACGCGATCCCGAAGGTCATCAGGGTGCGCAACCCGACCCCCTGATCGAGCTCGGCGGCGAAGACGACGGCGGGCGCGACCGCCCAGAGGAGCCAGGAGGCTCGGTTGGGCCGCACCTGACCCTTCACGATCATGGCGATGTAGTGCACGCTGCCGACCAGGTTGAGCACGAGGGTCAGATAGACCCACCGCTCATCGATCATCCCGACCCCTGTTGCTCGCCGCCGGGCCCTCGCCCGGCGGGCCACAGTGTCTCAAACCATCCTGAGCGGCTGCTTGTGACGGCGTACTCACCCCGACCGACCAGCCTCTGCCGTGAGCGACCCACGCACCCGGGGCGGAGGCCTTCCATGGCAGTCCGGCGCACGATCCGAGCCGCTGACGGCAGCCGCCGCATCGCGCTTCCAGGCTGCCGCGGACGGCGAACCGGGCGTATGGTCGACGTTCCGGCCTCGTACCGCACGTCGCCGGCGGGGCCGAGCGCCCCTGTCTCGGGGGTGAGCGTCGATGTCGATCCCGCTACAGCACTCGGAGCGCGAGGGGTGGTCGAGGACCGCACCCGACGACGCACGGCGGGTGACGGGCTTCTCACCCGAGTTCGTGCCCGGGGGTGACTTCACCCTTGGCGCCGAGGAGGAGGCCCTGCTGGTGCAGCGCAACGGCCGGCTGCGCACCACCGGCGCGGTACGCCTCGCGGCAGCGTTGTCGCACGCACCGGCGACCGCAGGACTGGTCGTGCCGGACGTGTTCGCCAACCAGGTCGAGCTCAACAGCGCGGTCTGCGACAGCGCCGAGTCGCTGCACCGCTCCATGCGCCAACTGCGTGAGCAGGTGCGCGCCGCCGGTGCCTGGCTGATGGCTGTCGGCACCCACCCGGCCGCGGAGTTCGGCGCGATCCGCACCGTGTCGAACGCGCGCGCGAAGGCGATCCACGACGAGTTCGTCGGCCTGCTGAGGGCACCCACCTCGGCGCTGCAGATCCACGTGGGCTTCCCCGACACCGAGACCGCGATGACCGCCTATCACGGTCTGCGCCACCAGCTCCCCGTCCTGCGGGCCCTGGGCGCGAGTTCTCCGATGTGGCACGGCCAGGACTCGGGGCTGGTCTCGACGCGCGCGGCGATCATGTGGTCCTACCCACGTGTGGGGATCCCGCCGGGCGTGCGCGACTACGAGGACTACGTGCATCAGGCGACGACGTTGATGTCGGCTGCGGAGGTGGCCGACGAGTCCTACCTGTGGTGGGACATGCGGGTCCAGCCACAGCTGGGCACCCTCGAGGTGCGGGTGCTGGACAGCCAGCCGTCACTGGAGCATGCCGCCGGTCTGGCCGCGCTGATCCAGGGGATGGCGCGCGCCGCGGTGGAACGGCCGCTGACCGAGCACCTGCCCTCGGCGGTGCTGGCGGAGAACGACTTCCGTGCCGTCCGCTACGGGCTGGACGCCCGGATCTTCGACATGGGTGGAGTCATGCGCCCGATTCGCCTGATCGCGGGTCAGGCCCTCACCCGCGCTCGCGACGCCCTGCGCGGAGACCGCCTCGACGCGCCACTGGATGTCGTGGCGGCGATGCTGTGGGAGCCCACCGAGGCCGCCCGCCAGCGCGGGGTCTTCCGCGAGAAGGGGCTGCCCGCGCTGCTGCGGGACCTCACTCATCGCACCAATGGCCTGGGCAGCGGCGATGAGCCTCCGCGCGCGGGCGGTCGCCGGCTTGACGGCTCGTCAGGGTAGCTGAACCAGCACCGCCCACCCAGCACCACCCAACCAGCACCACCACCACCCGGGCGTACGGCGCCTAGCCCAACCGGGCGGGAAAACCACCGGTGGCGACAGGGCTCCACCGGACGGGCGTGATGCGGAGCAGTGACTTGCCCTGGTCGACCATGGCCTGGCGGTACTCCGCCCAGTCGGGGTGCTCGCCGGCGATGCAGCGGAAGTAGTCCTCGAACGCGTCGAGCGCCACCTCGCCCGAGACGGCGTCGAGCACCTCGCACTCACCGTCGACCTGGACCCAGGCGCCGTCCCAGTCATCGGAGAGGACCAGCACCGACACCCGCGCGTCGCGCCGGGCGTTGCGGGTCTTGGCGCGCTCGGGATAGCTGGCGACCACGAGACGGCCCGCCGAGTCGACGCCACCGGCGACGGGCGAGGCCTGTGGCCCGCCGTCGGAGCGACGCGTGAGCAGCACCATCCGGTGTCGCGGGCGGACGAAGTCGAGGAGCTCGTCGAGCCCCACCTGGGTGTTGGTCGCGATCTGACGTGCCATGGCCCCGAGCGTGCCAGACCCGGGAAGCCTCGCCCCAGCGGGGAGGGCCACGGGAGACACCCGGGCCCGACACAGGTGACTCGCAGCCGACGAACGGGTACCCCGATCGGGCGGGGCGATGACGCCTGCTCTCGGGGGCGATGAGATGACGATTCCACAGCAGCCGGGTCCACGACGGCTTGGTCCACTGCACACCGGCACGCTGCCGACGGCGGAGCAGCAGTTCCGTCCCGGCGGCGAGTTCACGCTTGGTGCGGAGGAGGAGTCGCTGCTCGTGCGACGCAACGGTCACCTGCGTTCCGGTGGCGCCGAGCGGCTCGCCACCGAGCTGGCCCGCCATCCCTCGGCCGCGGGTGTCGTCAAGCCGGAGATCTTCGCCAACCAGATCGAGCTCAACAGTGTCGTCTGCGAGAGCGCCGAACAGCTCCACGGCTCGCTCGCGGGGCTGCGGGCCGACGTACGCCGCGCCGGCGCGTGGCTGCTCGCCACCGGCGTCCACCCGGCAGCCCGGTTCGGTCAAGTGCGAACCGTGAGATCGGCCCGCTACGACGCGATCTACGCCGAGCTCGGCGGGCTGCTCCGGACGCCGACCTCGTCGCTCCAGGTCCACGTCGGCTTCCCCGACGCCGAGACCGCGATGACGGCCTACGCCGGACTGCGCCACCAGCTGCCGATCCTGCGCGCGCTCGGGGCGAGCTCGCCGCTGTGGTACGGCCAGGACTCCGGCCTGGTCTGCGCCCGCGCCGCCATCATGTGGTCCTATCCGCGCGTCGGGATCCCGCCGGCGGTCCACGACTATGAGGAGTACGTCGACCGAGCGACCCAGGCCATGGCGGCCGCGGAGGTGCCGGACCACTCGTTCCTGTGGTGGGACATGCGGGTCCAGCCACAGCTCGGAACGCTCGAGGTGCGGGTGATGGACACCCAGACCTCACTCGAGCAGGCCGCTGGTCTCGCGGCCCTGGTCCAAGGGATCGCCCGGGCCGCCGTCGAGCGGCCCCTGTTCGAGGATCTGCCGTCGGAGGTGCTGGCCGAGAACGACTTCCGCGCCGCCCGCTTTGGCCTCGACGCCCGCATCGTCGACAGCAACGGCACGATGCGCCCGATGCGGATGATCGCAGGGCAAGCCCTCACCCGGGCCCGCGAGGCACTCCGCGGCGACGGCCTGGATGCCGCCCTGGACACCGTCGCCCACCAGCTGTGGGAACCGAGCGAGGCCGCCCGCCAGCGCCGTGTCTTCCGCGACGAGGGCCTCCCTGCCCTGCTGAGCGACCTCACCGACCGCAGCAACAGCGTTGCCGTCCAGCCCGCCTGAGCCGGCGTTCGTTCCTCAGCCGTCCGGCGCGCGCAGCCGCAGGCCGGCCATGCCACCGTCGACGGCGAGCACGGTGCCGACCGTGGAGCCGGAGGACGGTCCGGCCAGATAGGCGACGGCGCCGGCCACCTCCGCGGGGGTGACCAGCCGACCGTGCGGCTGCCGAGCCTCCATGGCTCGGCGCTCGGCCCCGGCGTCGGCCGCCTGGGCGAGCAGTCCCGTCACGAAGGGGGTGTCGACGGTGCCGGGGTTGACCGCGTTGACCCGGATGCCCTCGCGGACGTGGTCGGCGGCCATGGCGAGGGTCAGCGCCTGGATCGCGCCCTTGGTCGCTGCATAGACCGCGCGCCTCGGCAGGCCCGCGGTGGCTGCGATCGAGGCGACGTTGACGACGGCGGCCGCGCGCGACCGCCTGAGGTGGGGCAGGACAGCGCGGGTGAGGCGTACGGCGCCCATCACGTTGACGTCGAACAGGCTCAACCACTGCGCGTCGGTGGCCTCCTCGACGGTGCCGATGGCGCCGACGCCCGCGTTGTTGACCACGATGTCGAGCCCCCCGCGCCGATCGACCACCTGCGCCACAGCGCGTCTCACCGCGGCGTCGTCGGTGACGTCGACGACGAACCGGTCACAGCCGACCGGCGCGGTGGCGGGTTCGAGGTCGAAGACCGCGACGGCGGCGCCGCGCGAGAGCAGCTCCTCGGCGATGGCGGCACCGATCCCCGAGGCGCCTCCGGAGACCAGCGCAACCAGCCCGGCGAGCTCACCCGTCACGGTTCCGCCTCCCACGCGAGGCACACCTGGCGCTGCCGCCCGAGCCCGTCGATCACGACCTCGATGACATCACCCGGCGCGAGGTAGGGGAACCGCCCGGACAGCGCGACCCCTTCGGGAGTGCCGGTCAGGACGAGGTCGCCGGGCTCGAGTGTCATGAACCGGCCGAGATGCCAGAGCAGCTCCGCGACGCCGACGATCTGGTCGGCGGTGCTGGAGTCCTGCCGCGGCTCGCCGTTGACCCACGACCGCAGCCGCAGGTCCTGCGGGTCGACCTCGTCGGGCGTGACCAGCCACGGGCCCAGCGGGGTGAAGCCGGGACAGCACTTCCCCTTGCTCCACTGGCCTCCGGACAGCTCGAGCTGGAACTCGCGCTCGGAGAGGTCGTCGGCGAGCACGAGTCCCGCCACGCAGGCGAGCGCGTCGGCGGCGGAGTTCAGATAGGACACCGGCCGGCCGATGACGACGCCGAGCTCGACCTCCCAGTCGGTGCGCCGCGAGCCGCGCGGCAGGACGAGCGGATCGTGAGGGCCGGTGACGGTGTTGGGCGCCTTGAGGAACACCACCGGGTGCTCCGGCGGCTCGACTCCCGACTCGGCGGCGTGGGCCGCATAGTTGTGCCCGATGCACACGATCATCCCCGGCCGGGCGATCGGTGGGCCGATCCGCAGCCGGTCGGCGCCATCGACGACGGGCAGGTCGCCGCGGCCGAGGGCGGCCGCCACCCGGTCGGGACCATCACTCGACCAGAACGCGCCGTCGAGGTCCTCGGTCACGGACGCGAGGCTGAGCATGTCGTCTCCCACGACCACGACGGGCATCTCGCCGCCGACCGGACCGAGCCGCGCGAGCCTCATCGTTGCACCCTCGCGCCCGCGCCACGGGTGAGCGCCTCGACCTCGGCGAGCGAGGCCATCGACACGTCGCCGGGCGTCGTCATCGCCAGCGCGCCGTGGGCGGCGCCGTACTCGACGGCCGTGGCGAGGTCGCGCCCGGTGAGCAGCGCATAGATCAGACCGGAGGCAAAGCTGTCGCCGCCGCCGACCCGGTCGAGGATGTCGAGGCCGTCGCGCTGGGTGGCGCGCACGAACCCGGACGGGTCCGACCAGGCGAGGGCGCCCCAGTCGTTGGTGCTGGCCGAGGTGACCCGCCGCAACGTGGTGGCCGCCACCGTCAGTTGGGGATAGTCGGCGACGACCGCCTCGATCATGCGGCGAAAGGCACCGACGTCCAGGTCGTCGACGTCGACG
>JAGQUE010000743.1 GCA_020438665.1 Nocardioidaceae bacterium
CGGACATCAGCGTAAGGCGGTTTTCGTCAAGGGTTTGGCCGGTGCCCTGCTCGTCGTCTTCCCTGCATAGCGGTAATGGGGTTGGTCCCATCAGCGTGTAATCGGGTTGGTCAGACGACGGGCGGGGCTGCCCATGATGTCCGTCGAGGTACTGGTGGTCCTCAATGCCGCGCAGGGCTCGCCCCGGCCGTCTGCTCGACGGTCCGAGTTCTGGTCAGGCGGCGCTGGCCGCGCAGTGCTCCTTGGTCCCGTGGGTGGCGATGGCTGGGTCCCACTTTTGTCCGGTGGTGATGACGGCGTGGAGCTGGCGCAAGATCGCGGCGGCGATGACGGTCTGGGCCTGGGTGGGCTTGAGCTTGTTGACCTCTCGGGTTGTCAGGTGTCGGTAGCGCTCGGCATAGACGGGGTTGGCGCGTTGGGCTCCCCACACTGCCCGCCAGGCCGCGGTCCGCAGCCCGGGTCGGCCCTGGCCGGTGAGCTTGGTGCGGCCGGTGAAGGTCCCCGAGAGCTTCTCTCGTGGGGCGAGCCCGGCATGTTTGACCATCGCCCGGGCCGAGGTGAATCGCCGAGGATCGCCAGTCTCGGCGAGAATCGCTGCCGCCCCCACCGGGGAGATGCCGGTGATAGAGGTGACCAGCTCCGTCAACTCGAGATCGTCGAGCACGCCTGTCATGCGGGCCTCGACGTCGGCGAGCTTGGCCTGGTCTTCGGTCCAGTCGGCAAGCAGGAACCTGAGACGTTCGAACACGCCACGTCGATGCTCGATCACCCCGGCCGGGTCGTTGAGGGCGGCGAACAAGTTGGCCACGATCCGCAGACACAGCCGCTGGCCACCCCGCCGGCTGCTCTCGCGTCGCACCTGCGCGGCGAACCTGGGCCAGCCCAGTCGGCTGGTTCTGGCCAGATCACCGCCGTCACGGTCCATGATCACCCACATCGCCGCAGTCCACGCATCAGATCGCAGCGGCTGCGCGGCAGCCTCCAGCGCGGCCGGCCAGGCACATTCCAGCAGGTCCCGGATCTGCTGGATCTCGGCGACGATGTCACCGATGAGCCGTTCGCGTCGCGCGCCCAGATGCCTGAGCCGGCCCCAGGTCTCATCGACCGGTTCGGGGACGTAGCAGCGCAGCTGCGCGGTCAACCGGGCGATCAAGATCGCGTCCTTGTCGTCGGTCTTGTCGAAGGTGAGGTCCTCGCTCTTGCGGGCCCAGGCGGTCTGCAGCGGCTGGACACACACAAACGGCATCCCCCGGTCCGCGGCCAGCTGGCCCACCACCCGCCACCGGTGACCGGTGGGCTCACACGAGATCGTGACCCCGGCAAACCCGAAGGCTCCCGCCTTCTCAGCGGCCCAGTCCAGCGCGATCCCCAGATCCCACGCCTTGCGTCGGAAGGTCCTACGGGCCAACACCTTCGAGTCGTGGTCGGTCACCACAACCATCTGCTTCTCATCAGCCAGATCGATCCCCACGATCGCGTTACCGGCCGACACCAGCTCCCGTAGCCGCGACAGCCTCGCGTTCCGGTTCCGGTCACCACGCGACACACCACTACCGTTGCTCATGAACGTCCTCCTTCTGCGATGGGACACCAAGCCCGCAAAGCGCATCAGGAGGACGTTCCTACGTCCAGAGCTCCGATGCAGAGCGTCTTTCTATGCCGCTGA
>JAGQUE010000640.1 GCA_020438665.1 Nocardioidaceae bacterium
CTACTACGCCGAGGACCACCACCAGCAATACCTCCACAAGCACCCGTTCGGCTACCGCTGCCACGCCAACACCGGCGTGCCGTTCCCGGCCGACGACTGAGCGCCGGATCACGGCCTGATCCGACCACGCGACCTGTCGCCGGGGCCTCCCGGCGACGGGTCATACCGTGGCCAGGCTCTCGAGCACCTGGCGGGCCAGCTCGTCGGTCCGGTCCGCGGCGCCGCTGGTGATCGTCAGCAACATCGCCGAGCCGTTCACGTCGAGCGCCAGCGACTCGCCGTACATCGAACGACCCTGGAGCTCTAGCTGATAGGTCGTGGCGAAGCCGTCCCCTACCTCAGTGCTCACATCGTCGGACTCGATGTCGGCGGCGCCGAGGGTCCGGTACTGCAACTTGAGGGCGCCGGCCGTCGGGAGCTTCTCATGGTCGAAGACCATGACGTTGACGTTGCCGAGCACGCCGTCCTCTCCCCGGGGCGCAACGACGTAGAGCGACACGTTGCTCGCGAGCAACTGCTGCATCTGGTCGCTGCTCATGCCCGACCGGTCGCTGACCTCATCCAGCGCGGCGCTGTCCTCGAGCGCGTCCTGCATCGTCTTGCTGTCGAACTCGTCCCAGCCGGCCGGAAGCTCGAACGAGACGGCCGCCTCGTCGACGACGAAGGTCTCAGGCGCGTCGGAGGCACCAGCCGAGGGGCCGCCGACGTCCTGTTGCGCGCACGAGCCGGCGACAAGAAGGACAGCGACGCCTGCCGCCACAGCAGCGGCACGTTGAAACACGTTCACGTCCGGTCAGTCTAGGGACCCGCTTCGTGCAACGCCCGCGCGGCCCCTGCTGCACCGCAACGCGGGATCGGGACCGGCTCCCTGGCGCGGACGGAATGGCTGCCGGATCCGCCTAGGCGAGTCTTCCGGCGTCCGGGTCCACGACGGTCCCGTGGTGCCGGATGGCCCGGGCGAAGAGCAGCAGCGTCGGCGCCAGCGCGAGGGCGCCGACCGACAGGGCACTGGGCACGCCCCACCGGTTGCCGATGAACCCGAGCGTCGGCCCGCCGGTCCACTCCCCCAGGCTGCCCGCGACCGTGGTCATCGACAGCACGGTCGCACGGACCGACGAGTCGGTGACCGCCTCGTTGAGCCAGGTGCTGAACGGCGCAGAGACCAGGTCGCGAACGACGGCCGTCGCGAGGTAGGCGGTCACGGCGAGCCAGAGGGTCCCCGCCAGGGCGAAGGTCAGCGCCGTCACCAGGAGAACGGCGTGCAGGGTGAGGAGCAGCCGCGCGAGCCGCTCGGCGCGGAGTCGCTCCACGCGCTTGACCAGCGGCGTCGCCACGGCGAACGCCAGCACCAGGCTGGCCGCTCCGAGAATGCCGAACCACGCGACGTCGCCGACGGCCCCGAGAGGCGGCAGACCGACGTCCAGCAACAGGTGGGCCTCCCACAGCCGGTCGAACCCCTCCTGGAACGCGCCGACCAGGACGACGATCACGGCGACCAACAACAGGATCGGGCTGGCGCGCACGACGCGCGCGCCGGTCCGGGCCGTACCGAGGCCGGCGACCACGTTGAGCGGGTGTCGTTCACGGTCCGCACGTGTGAAGCCTTGCTCGGGCATGGCGAGTGCCAGCACGAGGGCCAGGAGCAGCGCCGACGTACCCTCGGCCACGAACGGCAGCCAGAGCGCGATCAGGGCCAACCCCACCGAGGCGCCGATACCGACCAGCCCGGTGAGCCGGGCGACTTGCGCCCCGCGTTGGTAGGCGGCGCCCAGCCGTTGGCTGCCGAGCTCGTCGGCAAGCCAGGCGTCCTCGGCGCCGCTGCGGAAGGTCCAGCCGAGCCCCCAGAGGGCCATTCCTGCGATGACCCAGCCCGCCAGCGGGATCAACCCGATCACGATCATGGCCGTCCCCGAGAGCACCGCCGCGATCAGGATCGAGAGTCGGCGCGAGTAGAGGTCCGCGACCACCGCGGTCGGGATCTCGAACAGGAAGTAGGCGACTTCCAGCGCCGTACCGGCGAGGACGAGCTCGAGGGGTGACATGCCCACCGTGCGGATGAAGTAGACCGCCGCGGTGGTCCACGACAACGTGCCGATGAAGCCCCAGCCGCCGCGATAGACCAGCCAGACCAGGGAGGGAGGCCACTGCGCCCGCATCGTCAGCACCCTAGAGGTTTCGTCGGCGCGGCGGGTAGGGGCAGGCCACGGGTCCGGCGGCGACCGCGACACTGAACGCGATCTGGGCCCCTGGGAACGGAGTTGGACCTGATGCCCTCAGCCTTTCGGACCTGCGACATCCGACCCATCCCAATATCCACGACCGCGCAGCTGGCCGGCGCATCACGTCCTGGTGCCGGGCACGCGATGCGGGCCGCATCGCGCAGCCGCGACAACCTGCCGTCCCCGAGCCGCGTGTCACCTCGAGATGCCGACCAGCGGCATCGCCAACCATCAGGGGGATCACCCATGCTTCGCCATCGGACCAAGGCTCTGCTCGCGACCGCCGCCGCAGGGCTGGTGACTACCGGCCTCGTGAGTGAGGCACCGGCTGACGCGGCGTCCTACGTCGGGCGGGTCGATGCCCACCACGGCCTGGTGGCCCACTACGTCCCGACGGCTGCCGCGCCACGCTACGGCCACTATGCCAACGGGGCTCGGATCCGGCTCGTGTGCAAGGTGCGCAGCGTGAGCATCGGTCAGAACGACCGCTGGTACCTGGCGCGCGGCAGCGCCCGCCGCTGGGTGAGTGCCCGCTATGTGCACAACATCGGGGCGGCACCGCGCTGGTGCGGTGACAGCCACCGCTCTCGGGGACGCGTGACCGCCGCAGTCCTCAACCGGCGAGAGGCCCCGACGCTGCGGGCGGCGAAGGTGGGCACCCTGCACCGCCACGATCGGGTGAGCATCGTCTGCTGGGTCGACGGTCTTGGTGAGGGCGCCGGCGACACGCAGTGGTACCAGCTCGGCAACGGGACATGGGTCTCTGCCGACCACATCGGGCCGACGAAGCGGCGAGTGGAGCTGTGCGCCTGAAATGACTGGGCGCAGCTGACTGATGGCCGGTCGACGTGAACACACTCTCGAGATCTCTTGTTTTCGAACAGGTGTTCGGT
>JAGQUE010000641.1:0-1087 GCA_020438665.1 Nocardioidaceae bacterium
GCTGACCGCTGACCGCTGACCGCTCCTATGGGGCCCACGTCCGTCAAGGCCTCCGTTGGGGTTTGTGTCGATTTCTTCAAGATCCCAGAATCAATAAGTAAATACCGTCGTGTTCGTCGTCCGATCCGACGCGCCTGTGGGCAGTGTGGGCAACCGCCCCCCGGGCGGTTGTCCAAGGGCTGTGGGCAGGCGCCAGGCTGTCCACAGCCCGGCACTGTCCACAGGCCCCCGATCAGGGGCGGGCGTCCCGAGCAGTGGTGGGTCGCGACCATGGATCCGCTCCGTCCGGCTGGCCGGCACCATTGGAGTGCGGGGCCCCAGGCTCCGCGACTGACTCCTATCCGTGCCCGGTCGAACCGGTACACCTGGTGCTCGATGCGCTCACGGCGCGAGGGGTGCCGATTGGGGGAACGCTCAATCTGAAAGACCGGTGCTCGACGGCACCCGCGGTCAGCACGAGCTGTTCCCACCAACCGACGAATCGGATCCGGTCGCCCCATCAGGTGCTCAGGCTCCCTTCGCCTGACGGGTGGACTTCAGGACGGTGCCCTCGGGGTACACGCCCGTCTCAGCGACGCGCCAGAACGCGATCAGGAGCTTCCGGGCCAACGCCACGATCCCCTTCTTGCGTTTACCCGCGGCGAACTTCGCGTTGAACCACTTGCTCAGCGCAGACTCGGGCTGATAGCGCAGCCACGACCACGCCGCTTCGATCATCACCCGGCGCACGCGCGCGTTGCCGGCCTTGCTGATCCCCTGCTCACGCGCGCTCTCGCCCGTGTTGTAGGGCGTCGGCACCAAGCCAGCCACCGAGCCGACCTCGCGCCGGTTCCGGAACTCGCGCCAGCCGAACAGCTCGAGCGCCAGGGTCAGCGCGGTCACCGCCCCGATCCCCTTGCTCTGCGCGATCCGCGCCGCCTTCTCGTAGGCCTCGGGCAGCGACTCGTCCGGCGCCGCCGCCACCGCCCGGTTCATCTGCAGCTCCACGTCGCGCAGCTGCCTCCGGACCAGCTGCAGGCGATCCCACTCGCGCAGGATCTGGGCCCGCTTCCCCGGCATCACGGGGCGGCCGCGCGGATCCCGCACT
>JAGQUE010000641.1:1130-1745 GCA_020438665.1 Nocardioidaceae bacterium
ATGCCCTGCGTCGTCAGCAGGCCCCTGAGGGCGTTGACGTGACGCGTCTGCTCCTTCACCAGCTTCTCCCGCTCGCGCATGAGGTGCCGCCGATCCTCCTCCTCTTCGCTCGGCACCCGGCACACGCGCCAGCACTGCTCGCCCAGCAGGTGGTGGCGCACGAGGTTCGCCACCAGCTTCTCCGCGTCGAGCCGATCCGTCTTCGCGCGGCGCTGGTGGCGGCTCACCTCGACGCTCGCCGGATCGATCACGATCGACTCGATCCCGGCGTCCGCCAGCCAGCGGTGCACGGCGAAGCCGTCGCGCCCGGCCTCCATCACCGCCTTCACCTCACACGCGGGCGGCAGCCCGAAGCGTCGCCGCGCCTTGGCGAGCTCCTCCTCGAGCTGCCCGAGGGCGTACGGATCCACGCTCACCACTCGGGCGCGCTGGGCGGCTCCCGCCGACGTTGCGACCTTCCAGCTCTTGCTCGCCAGCTCCAGCGCGACGAACAGCATGGGCGTGTGGTAGATGGCGACTTGGGTCTCTGCGCTCATGGGGTCCTCCTGGTCTGTAACCTCAGGTTTACCCCAGCGGGCGCAGGGGCCCACATAGCATCTGAAAGCTGATAGCCCG
>JAGQUE010000642.1 GCA_020438665.1 Nocardioidaceae bacterium
GTACTGGATGAACGCCTGCACGTCACCCAGGCTCATCGTCCCGCTGGCCACGCGCATGCCGCCGAGGACGGCGATCACGACGTAGTTGAGGTTGCCGATGAACATCATGATCGGCATGATCAGGCCGCTGACGAACTGGGCACCGAACGACGACTCATAGAGCTCCTCGTTCTGCTGCTCGAAGACGCGCTCGGCCTCACCCTGACGGCCGAATACCTTGACCAAGTGGTGTCCGGAGAAGGTCTCCTCGATGTGGCCGTTGAGGACGCCCGTACGACGCCACTGGGCCACGAAGAGCCCCTGGGACCTCTTCATCACGGTGGCCGCCACGACCATCGTCACCGGGACCACGATGAGGGCCACGAGCGCGAGCACCGGGCTGATCCAGAACATCATCCCGAGCACGGCGACCACCGTCAGCAACGAGGTGAGCAGCTGGCTCATCGTCTGTTGGAGGGCCTGGCTCACGTTGTCGATGTCGTTGGTGACCCGGGACAGCAGCTCACCGCGCGGCTGCTTGTCGAAGAACCCCAGGGGCAGCCGGTTGACCTTGTCCTCGACGTCCGAGCGCATGGTGAAGATCGTGCTCTGGACGACATCGTTGAGCAGCCAGCCCTGGAGCCACCCCAGGAACGCGGCGGTGACATAGATGACCATCACCCACGTCAGCACCCGCCCGACCGCCGTGAAGTCGACACCCTGCCCGACCACGACGTTCATGCTCTGCACCATGTCGGCGAACTTGCCGCCGCCGTTGGCGCGCAGGAGGTCGACGACCTGGGACAGCGGCGTCCCGACCGGGACCCCCTTGGCGGCGAGGTCCCTGCCGATCAGCCCTTCGAAGATCAGGTTGGTCGCGTGGCCGAGCACCTTGGGGCCGACCGAGAACAGGGTCACCGAGCAGACGGCCAGGGCGACGACCAGCGTCGCCTTGACCTGCTGGGGCGCCATCCGGCGCACCAGCCGCTTGGCCGACGGCCCGAAGTCCATCGCCTTCTGGGCGACCATGGCGCCACCGAACGGGCCGTGGCCGGGGCCGGGCCCACCGGCCCGGATGCGCTCGGTCTGCTTGAGCGGCGCACCGCCCTTGGCGGCCGGCGCGGCATCGGACGCGTTCTGGGCAGGGGACTGGGGCTCGTGGGTGCTCATGCCGCCTCCTCCGCGCTCAGCTGGGACGCGACGATCTCCTGATAGGTCGGGTTGTCGGCCAACAGCTCGTCATGGGTGCCCATGCCGACGATGCGGCCGTCGTCGAGCACCACGATCCGGTCGGCATCGCGGATGGTGGACACCCGCTGGGCCACGATGACCACCGTGGAGTCCCTGGTCACCGGCTCGAGCGCCGCTCTGAGGTGGGCGTCGGTGGCCAGGTCGAGGGCCGAGAACGCGTCGTCGAACAGATAGATCTCGGGGTGCCGCACGACGGCGCGCGCGATCGCGAGTCGCTGCCGCTGGCCCCCGGAGAAGTTGGTGCCGCCCTGGGCGACCTCCGCGTCGAGGCCATCGGCGAGCGCCTCGACGAAGTCGCGCGCCTGGGCAATCTCGAGCGCCTCCCAGATCTCCTGGTCGGTCGCGTCGGCCTTGCCGTGCTGGAGGTTGCTGCGGATGGTGCCCGTGAACAGGAACGCCTTCTGGGGCACCAGCCCGATCCGCGACCACAACAGCTCGGGGTCGAGGCGGCGTACGTCCACGCCGTCGACCCGCACCTCGCCGCCGGTGACGTCGAAGAGCCGCGGAACGAGGTTGAGCAACGTCGACTTGCCGGAGCCTGTCGACCCGATGATGGCCAGCGTCTCGCCGGGCGAGGCGGTCAGCGAGATGCCTTGCAGGACCGGGGCGTCCGCGCCGGGATAGGCGAAGGTGACGTCGTCCAGCGCGAGCTCACCGCGCAGCTGGACGTCGCGGACGGGGTCGCGATCGGGGCGCACCGAGGTCTCCGTGGAGATCACCTCCATGATCCGGCCGGCACTCACCGCCGCCCGCGGGATCATGATGAGCATGAAGGTCGACATCATCACCGACATGAGGATCTGCATCAGATAGGCCAGAAACGCCGTCAGCGCTCCGATCTGCATGTCGCCACTGTCGACGCGGTGGCCACCGAACCAGAGCACGGCGACGCTCGAGACGTTCACGACCA
>JAGQUE010000063.1 GCA_020438665.1 Nocardioidaceae bacterium
GGCCGCAACATCGAGTGGGAGAAGGTCAAGGAGATCTATCGGCTCGGCCTCAAGCACGGCATGCGGCTGGCCACGATCTCCGGCGTCAACGGCGTCTTCAGCCCCGAGGACATCGCCCACATCCGCGAGCTTGCGCTGGAGGCGCGGGCGGCGGCTGTCGCCGGCTGACCGACGGCCCTCCACCCGGTCGCCCACGCCGTACGTCATAGGAGTTGGCTGCCCCGGCGACCAGTTGCTCTGACGTCCGCGCCGGGGGAGCACAATATGACCACCTGCGTGCCCGGGCGCGCCGTACGACGGGGGACCGACCATGAGGATGTTGGGGCGCCTGTTCCTGGCCGGTGTGGCTGCCGTGCTGGCCCTGCCCATCGGCGCCGGAGCCGCGGCCGCCGACTCCCGGGGCGAGGTCGAGGCCTATCTGTCCACGGTGGCAGGCGAGCTCGACGAGCCCGGCCTCTATGTCGACCCCCAGGTGCTCGCCGACGGCCGGCTGACCCCGGCCCAGGTGCGTCGGCTCTCGACCCGAGTGGCCCATGGGGCGGGGCCACTCCGGGTGTGGGTGCTGCCGCTGGCGCGTCTCCAGGCCGACGGCCGGGGCGCAACGGCGGCCGGCCTGGCGCTGCGCCCGCGCGCGCTCCTGGCCCGGCTCTATGGCGACGTCGACCGCGCTGGCACCTATGCGGTCCTCTTCGCCGGCGCCGAGACCGACTCCCACGGCGGGCTCTATGCGTTCCAGTGGGCCCGGGGCGGCACCGTCTATGACGTCGGCGCCGCCGCGCGGCACGCCATCGACTGCTGCGCCCCCGACTTCGCGGCCATGCTCGACCGGTTCGTCGACGACGCGCGGAAGCCGCTCCACCGCCCCACCCCGAACGGCGGCGGCGTGCCGTCGACGGTCTTCGACGACGGCAGCGACCCCTTCGCTGGCGCGACCGGCGCGGGCAGCGGGTCGATGACCGCCCTCGCGCTGCTCGGGGCCGTCCTGGTCGTCGGGGTCGGCGGTGCCGCCGTGGCACGAGGCGGACGGTCCCGCACGCCGACCCCGGCGCAGGTGCCGACCCTGGCCGACCTGGAGGAGCTGCGCGGCCCGCTCCGCGAGGAGATCGAGCAGGTCCGGCAGGAGATCGGCGCCGCCGAGGCCACCACGACCGACGCGGCCCCGCTCGCGCACGCCGCGACCGCCAGGACCCTGCTCGACCGGGCCCACCAGGGCCTGCTGACCCTCGACTCACCCGAGACCGCGCACCAGGTCACCCAGGCCCTCGCCGATGCGAGGTTCGAGGTCGCCTCACTGGTCGCGTTGCGCGACGGTCAGCCGATGCCGGCCCGCACCTCGCCGTGCTTCGTGGACCCCCGCCACGGTCCGAGCGCCGCGACCGCGATCTATCCGCCGGCCGGCCTCGGCTCACCGGTTCCGGTCTGCGCCGCGTGCCAGGCCCAGCTCGCGGCCGGGCAGCAGCCCGCTGCGCGCACCTTCCTGGTGGGCGGGGTGCCGACCCACTACTGGATGACCGCGGGGCCGGCATGGCTCTATCTCAACGGCTATTGGGCCGGCCAACCCTGGCTGACCAGGGGGATCTGGCCCTACCACCAGCAGTTCGTCGGTGGCGGCCCGGGACCCCACGGCGGTCACCACGACGGCGCCGGCTTCGACCCGCCCGACTCCGGAGGTGGCGGGCTGTTCGGTGGCGGCGGCGGTTTCGGGGGCGGGTCCCGCCACGGTGGCGGCGGCGGTCACCACGGCGGCGGGCTGGGTGGCGGCGGCCTGGGTGGCGGTCACCACGGCGGCGGCGGTCACGGTGGCGGCGGTGGTTTCGGGGGCGGCGGTCACCACGGCGGCGGTGGCGGTCACGGAGGCGGCCACCACTGACGGGCGGCTCATGGCCACCCGTCAGCGAGAGATCAGCTGATCGAGATGATCGGCAGCCGGAGGGCTCCAGGCGCCGAGTCGGGGACGACCGGGTTCTTGGGCTGCACCGGGCTCAGCCGCCGATAGGTCGACCCGAGCGACGGACGCGGGTCCACCTCGCCCTTGTTGGGCCACAGCGCCATCGCGCGTTCCGCCTGGGCGGTGATCGTCAGCGACGGGTTGACGCCGAGGTTGGCCGACACCGCCGACCCGTCGACCACGTGGAGCCCCGGATAGCGGAAGACCCGCTGATAGGCGTCGATGACGCCCTCGTCGGCGGTCGCCCCGATGGCGCAGCCACCGATGAAATGGGCGGTCAGCGGCGTGTTGAACGGCTCGCCGATCGAACCGCCCGGGATGCCGCCCATGATCCGCGCCATCCGGCGTACGGCGTCGTTCGCCTGCGGGATCCAGGTCGGGTTGGGCTCACCGTGGCCCTGCCTGGAGGTCAGCGTCAGCCGACCGGTCAGGCGCGACTTCTTCAGATAGGTCGTGATGGAGTTGTCGCGGCTCTGCATGACCAACGCGATGACGGCCCGCTCCGACCAGTGCTTCATGTCATAGAAGGCGAACATCTTCCCCTTCTGGGCCCACATCTCCTTGATCCAGGTGCGCCAGCGCGGTCCCGGGCCGTCGCCGTCGGTGAGCACCGTCTGGAGCAGGCTCATCACGTTGCTGCCCTTGCCATAACGGACCGGCTCGATATGGGTGTGCTCGTCGGGGTGGAACGACGAGGTGATCGCGACGCCCTCGGTGTAGTCGGTGTCGCGTCCCTCGGCCACGACGCCCAGGATCGACTCGGAGTTGGTGCGGGCGAGGTAGCCGATCCGGTCGGAGATCTCGGGCAGGTGCCCCTCGGCCTTCATCCGGTGGAGCAGCCGCTGGGTGCCCAGCGCGGACGCCGAGAAGATCACCTGCTCGGCGGTGAGGACTCGCTCGGTGTTCGGCGTACGCCGCTTGGCCGTGGTGCTGCGGACGTGGACGTCATAGCCGCCGGCCGCTCGGGGCACGACCCGCGTGACCGTGGTCAGCGGCAGGACGGTGGCGCCGTGCTTCTCGGCCAGGTGGAGGTAGTTCTTGACCAGGGTGTTCTTGGCGTTGTGGCGACAGCCGGTCATGCACTCGCCGCAGTTCCTGCACGGGTGGCGGTCGGGGCCCTCGCCGCCGAAGAACGGGTCGGTCACCGGGCGCTCCGGCACGTCGTCGGGCCCGCCGAAGAAGACGCCGACCGGGGTGTGATGGAAGGTGTCGCCCACGCCCATCTCGTCGGCGACCTGCTTCATGACGACGTCGGCAGGAGTGTGGCGCGGGTTCTCGACCACACCCAGCATCCGCTTGGCCTGGTCGTAGTAGGGCGCCAGCTCGGCGCGCCAGTCGGTGATGTCACGCCACTGCGGGTCCTCATAGAACGCCGGCAGCGGCTCATAGAGCGTGTTCGCATAGACCAGCGACCCGCCACCGACACCTGCCCCCGACAGGATCAGCACATCCTTGATGACGTCGATCCGCTGGATGCCGTAGAGGCCCACCTCGGGCTTGAAGAGATACTTCTTCGTCTCGAACGAGGTGGTCGGCAGGTCGTCATCGGCGAACCGGGCCCCCGCCTCGATCACCGCGACGTCGTAGCCCTTCTCGGTCAACCGCAGCGCCGAGACCGACCCGCCGAACCCCGAGCCGACGACGATGACATCGAAGTCCATCACGCCCTCCCGAGCTTCTTCATCAGCTTGAGGTTGGCGGTCATGACCTTGGCATAGGTGGGCTCCGACATCCCGAACATCGGCGCGAAGCGGAGCGCCCGCTGGGTCGCGACCGACTGGGGCTCGGTGTAACGCAGCACGCCTTCGGCGCCCTGGCGGCGCCCCAGCCCGGACTCACGCATGCCGCCCATGGGCGAGTCGATCGAGGCGAACGTGGCACCGAACGCCTCGTTGACGTTGACGGTGCCGCACTTGATCCGCTGGGCGATCGCGCGGGCCCGGGCCCCGTCCTTGCTATAGATCGCGGCGTTGAGGCCATAGTCGCCGTCGTTGGCCCGGGCGATGGCCTCGCCCTCGTCGTGGAAGCGATAGACCGACACCACGGGCCCGAAGGTCTCGTGGCCGAAGCAGGTCATCGCAGGCGTGACACCCTCGAGGATGGTCGGCTCGAAGACGAACGGGCCGAGGTCGGGGCGGTGCCGGCCACCCGCGAGGACCCGCGCCCCCTTGGCCTTGGCGTCCTCGACCTGGGTCAGGACCGCGTCGAGCTGGGTCTGCGAGATCAGCGACCCCATGTCGAGGCCCCAGTCGAGGCTCGCGCCCACCGACATCGCCTCGGTCCGCGCCACGAACCGCTCCATGAAGCGGTCATAGATCTGGTCGGCCACGAACATCCGCTCCGTGGAGACGCACAGCTGACCGGCGTTGGAGAAGCACGCACGAACGGCGCCCTCGGCGGCCTTCTCGAGATCGGCGTCCCGCAGGATCAGGATCGGGTTCTTGCCGCCGAGCTCGAGCGAGCAGCCGATGAGGCGGTCTGCGCACCCCCGGGCCACTCGCTTGCCGGTCGCGGTGGAGCCGGTGAAGCAGATGTAGTCGGCCTGAGCGATCAGCGCCGGCCCGACCTCGCTACCGGGACCGGCGACGACCTGCCACAGGTCCGGCGGGAACCCGGCCTCCTCCAGGAGCTGGGCGCCGAGCAGCGCCGTCAGCATCGAGTGGTGGTCGGGCTTGGCCACGACCGCGTTGCCCGCCAGCAGCGCCGGCAGCCCGTCGCACAGCGCCATGGTGAACGGGTAGTTCCATGGCGAGATGACGCCGACGACACCCTTGGGAAGGCGGTGGACCTCGACCCGGGTCAGCACCGGGATAACGCCGAGGTGACGTCGGGAGTCGAGGTGACGGTGCGCCGTACGCGCGTAGTAGCGGGCCGTCAGTGCCACGTGGAGGGGCTCGTCGAACGCGTGCTTGCGGGCCTTGCCGGACTCGAGGACCGTGAGGTCCATGATCTCGTCCTGGCGGTCCAGGATGAGGTCGTGCAGGCGCAGCAGTGCCGCCGAGCGGGTCTCCAGCGACGTGCGCGCCCAAGCCGCCTGGGCGCGGCGCGCCCGCCGGAAGGCCTCCGCGATGTCCTCGGTCGAGGACTGCGGGATGTGCGCCAGGGGCTGTCCGTTGAGCGGGGAGCGGGTCTCCGCGGTGACGCCCGTGGTCGACACGATGCGCCGGGTCAGCGCCTCGACATAGTCGGGCTCGAGGGCATAGGTCGCCGCCGGGTCGTGCTCGGGGTCCCGTGGTCCGTCCACCAGGTGTCCGCCCAGCGGGCCGGGGGTGCCAGAAGATCGGCCGGAGGTGCTGCCCGAGGTGCTGCCGGAGGGGCCGCCGGAAGGCGTGTCAGACGTCATATCGCCGAGCGTAGGTCAGCCCCGCCGCCCCTGCCTACCCCTCAGTAACAACCGA
>JAGQUE010000729.1 GCA_020438665.1 Nocardioidaceae bacterium
GACAGTGTGGGCGTGATGCAGGCAAGTTGTTGACTGCCATCGGCCGCCCGTCGGGCAGAAGCCCCGCGAGCGTCTCGGGTCGCTCGCGGGGCGTCAGCCGTATGGCGTGCCTCGGGCGTCCCCGTCGGAGAATGAAAGAAGTGGCGCCGGGGTCAGTCGCGAACGAGCCGGTGCCCCCGAAGCGACACTCCGGCGGCGCTCAACGTCGCTTCCCACCCCCTGAGCTGGCCGATCCGCTCGGGATGCTCATAGAGCCCCGCCCGGATCTCGGCCCGAGTGAGCCGCTCGTAGAGACTGCGCCTTGGGTGGTCACCTCCGAGGAACTCCTCCTTGCGATGCAACAACGGTGGGTTGTCCGACCGGGTGTAGTCGCGCCAGTCGACCGAGAGTCTTCGGAGGTTGACCGTGATCGCCGAGCGCAGCACCGGATGTGGGTCGCGGTCGAAGTCCGGGTAGGTCAGATACGAAACCTGCGGCTCCGTCACGGAAAGCTTGATCATGTTCGCGCTCGCGATCGTCCCGGCGAGCACCCGAGCGCAGCCCTCGTAGACCTGCAGCACTGGCGGGATCTCCGCCATCGCGGAGCGATGGACGTACAGGGCGCTCGGCGTCTGCTTTCCGACCTTCGACCCGCGCGCGTTGACGTAGAGCATCGCTTGGTCACCACATGCCAGCAGCAGCCGATCCGCCTGCAGGCACGCTTCTTGGTACGTGCCGAAGAGCGCTCGAATGTCACCCGCAAGCTGGCCGTCGAGCTGGGAGAACCTGGGGCGCCTGCCAAAGCGAGACAGTGCCACGTAGATGAGGAGCTCGGCTCGGCGTTGGACTGTGACCTGGTCCCAATAGTCGTCGTCGGTGACTTGTCGAATCAGGCGCTGCGCCTTGCCGAGGCTTCCGAGCGCCTCCTGAATGTCCGCGAGCTGGCCCGGCGGCAGCTCCCCCACCCTTGGCGAACGGGCGTGCGCCTGCATGAATGCGAGCAGCGGGGCGAGGGTCTCCTGGTTGGCCTCGTACTGCGCCTGCGGGTCGATGGTCACCCGCGGTCGGTACGCGTAGACGCGGGACGCGACGAAGCGCTGGGCTGCCGCCTCCTCGCGGAAGACGTAGAAGATTCCCGGAGCTGCGGCGTAAGGCTTCACGTCGAGCGATGACTCGATCCATTCGGCCAGCTCGTTCTGGTCATAGAACTTCTGGAAGGTGCCGGCCCTGGTGAGGGTTCCGTCGCCCATCGGGCGTCCGACGAGGTCGCGGGCGTCCCATGTCATGCGGGCCGAGACGACCAGCAGCTGCTCTGTTAGCTCCCAAGCGGAGCGCAGTACCTCGCGCCGCTCTCCCGGGTGCTCGATGACGTTGATGACGAAGCCGAGATTCACCACCGCGGCAGGGCGCGGCTGGGCGCTGGGCCGGTGCGTGGGGTCCCACCCGTCGACCGGGTAGCCGAGCGCTCGGAGATGCCGAAGGTCGTCGCCCTTGCCGCAGCCGTAGTCGAAGACCGTCGAGCCTTCGGGGAGTAGACCGTCTGCCATCGCGGTCGCCATGGGACGAGACAGCGCTACCCGTGTGAGCGCTGTCTTGTGCCGGGCGACCGCCCCCACGGTCATGCCGCCGGAGAACCTGCTTCGAGGCCGAGCGAGGCAAAGCCGGCCACATCAGTGACGCGGGTGTCGCCCACCAGGTAGCCAATGCCGCGGTGGAGATGCAGCCGGAACTGGTTGGCCAGTGTCTCCTCGTCGAGCGGTAGACCATCGTTGTGGCAACGCATCTGCAGCAGCGCCCAGAGGACGTCGCCCAGCTCGCCGCTGAAGGTGCGCCAGCTCATCTCGACGTTGCTGTCCAAAGTCAGCTTGATCGGTGGCGGCGTCGCGGGCTCGGCAAGCGAGCGGCACAACGCCCAGCGGCACAGCACGTTCCAGTGTTGGATGCCGGTACGGCGCTTGAGGGTGATCAGCTGGTCGCGTGCTTGCTGGCTGACTCGAATGTGATCAAGCGGCATGGTCACTCCCACCAGTAGCCGTCGTTGACGAAGGTTGCGTTGGTCTCGGGGTCGAACTCGAGGTGGTAGCTGCGTCCGACGTGCGGTGCGAGGCGCGCGAACGCTTCCTCGTCGACCTCGGTGTCAGTCGAGAGCAGGACCACCTGGTGGCTGGCCTGCGGGAAGTACCGCTCCAGCAGGTGACCACGGTGCGACCCGTCGAGGCGTCCGAGCGGCGTGTCGATAACCACCGGCAACGGCTGCCCGGCTGCCCGCGCCAAGCCCCACAGAAGCGCGACGGCAAGCAGCTGCCGCTCACCCGCCGACAGGTTCTTTGCCGGCAAGGTGTGACCATCGACACCCGTGAGGGTGACCGTGTGGGTCTCGGGATCGATGTGCACGTCCGTGATGAGGCGCTGCTTGCGAAGCAACTGTCCCAGAGCCTCGAGGACCAGCTGGGAAATCCGCACAAGGTGACGCTTCGTTGCTTCGACTCGAAGGCTGTCGAGCGTGGCTCGAACCCGGTCGACGTGCTCGATCAGGCGCCGGTCATCGTCGGCCGCCAGGTTGGCGTGCGCCGCCTTGTCGAGCGCCGCCTCGTAGGCGGCAGTTGCCTTCGCCCGATCCGCCCCGGTCATGGCGAGACGCTCGGTCGCGACGTGGTGGGCCGCCTCGGCACGCATCAAGATCTCACGTGCCTCCTCGCGCCGCATGTGGAGCGGAGCCAGCGCCTCGGCATCCGGGATTGCTGCCAACGTCCGCTCGACCTGGTCGAGTTCAGCCTTGAACTGCGCCCTGCGTTGCAGGGCCGATTCGAGTCGTTTGCGTGACTCGGGAAGCGTCGTGGCGAGCAAGCCTTCCAGCACCAGATGGTCGGGGAAACCGATCAGCTCTTCGGTGTCCGCAGAGCTGCGCCGCTGATCGCGGTCACCCTTTAGGAACTCCTCGACCGCCGCGATGGTGGAGGCCTTGACCTTTGCATCGGCGAGCTTCTGGAGGAGGGTGTCGTCGCGCGCCGAGAACGCTTCGACAAGCAGCGCGTCGCGCTTGGCGTCCGCCTCCTGTCGTACCTGAGTGGCGACCTGGGCGAGCAGAGTCGGGACCAGTAGAAGTGGCGTCACGTCGGCCAACTCATGACGAACCTCGTCCTCGCAGCGCGCGAGACCCGAGCGGACCATGCTGGCGGTTGCTTCTGCAGATTCGCGCTGTTCAAACAGTTCACCGCCCGAAGCGCGGTAGGCCTCGGTCGCCTCGAAGAAGAGCTTCTGCGCGCGCTCCAGCTCCGTCTGCCGGGCCGCTACTTCTCCGGCGGCGGCTTCTTCCGCTTGACGGTGTGCCGTGACGAGCTGCTTCTTCTCTTCGACGCTCTGGCGCAGGTGGTCCGGCACCTGCTCGCCGCGGTGGCGGCGCTTGAGAACCGACAGGTCGGTACTCAGACGCTCAACGAGGTCGAGCCCAAGCAACGCGTCGAGCGCCGAGCCAAGCACCTGACGCGAACGGTCGAGATCAGCGAGCGCCTCGATCTGCTCCCCGTCGAAGAAGAACAGGCCGGCGATGCCGCGCGGCAGGAACGTCTCAACATGCTCGTTCCATGTGCTGGTGAGGGACTGGTTGTGCCTACCGTCGACGGAGACGAGCAAGATCTCGCGGATCGATGAGCCCGTGCTCTTCCAGCTGCGACGAATCCAGTAGCGATGCTCGCGCCCTTCCTGATGGGCGGTGAAGGTCAGCTCGATCGCTGCGCCTTCGGTCTCGGGCACACCGCGGTGAATGAGGCCGCGAAGGTAGTTCTCGTAGCTGCCAGTTCGCCGACCGGTGTTCTGGGAGAGCGAGCCATAAAGCGCCAGCTGAATGGACTCCAGGATCGTCGTCTTGCCAGCACCGTTCAGACCGCCGACAAGCACGATCGGCTTGTTTCGTGAGGGCGGCGTCAGGTCGATGACGTGCCGGTCTGCGAAGGTGCAGACGTTGTGAAGAACGAGCTCGTTGAGGATCACGAGGTGGGCTCCTTCGCGCGAACGTAGCCATCAGCCAGATCAAGCGGATCCGGTTCTACCTCCGTGGACTCCTCGGGGACCCGGTCGAGTGCCGACTTGCGCTTACGAGCGCGCTCCGTGGCATCCTCGATGTCGTCGTAGAAACCGCGTCGCAGCGCCTTCTCCAGCGACTCGAACAGACCGGCCCGGCGCACCTGAGCCCGCTGGCGCTGCTCGATGTCGAGCAGTTCCCGCACGAGCTCGAAGTGGAGCCGGTCCTCGCCAACAACCTTCTGCAGCGAGTCGATCATGTCGCTGCCGAGCGGCAGGTGCTCATCGAGCGGACCGCCCGGGTACGGCTCCCCCATCGCCTGCTCAAAGATGCCGGGCAGCCGGTCCTCGAACTCGTGCTTGTCCACGACCCAGATGCGTCGGATCTCTTCAAGCTCGGCCAGCGTCACCAGGTCGAGCGAGCGGACGTACTCCGGCCCGTTCTCCCGGATCCAGGCCTGCGCCTCCAGGAGGCGCTTGAGCCAGTCCTCACGGGCAGACTGCTTGTAGGGACCGTGAATCGGCTGATCGTGGAAGAGCTGCACCGTTCCGTTCATGCGTCGGAAGTCGCGCAGGTGCTTGTCGTCAGCGACGTCGAGAGCGTTGCGCAGATCCAGGAGCGGAAGCATCCATTCCTTCTCCTCGTCGTTCTGGATCATCGCGGCCATTGACTTGTCTTGCTCGACGAGGGTGCAGGTCCAGCAGCCGAATCGACTATCGCCACAACTCGGCGTGCTGGAGTCAACCACCAGTGGGCACTCACCGTCCGCTGAGGCGCCCTGGTACATCGTCAGCAGCTCCTTGTTGGAGTACCCCCACGGGTTGGGCGACTGCATCAGGAGGGTCCAGACGTCGTCGTTCGACCAGTTCTCGATCGGCGAGTAGACGAGCGCGTTGGGCAGCGAGTCGTTCGGGCTCAGCAGGTCTCGCACGCGGCGCGACTCCAGTGCCGCCATGCGGGCGTGGCGACCAGAGCTCTCCGCCTTGCGAGTGCCGAGCACCAAGATGGCCTCGCCGTGCGAGCGGACCATCTCGCGGATGAATGAGTTGGAGGGCTTGATCTTGAGACGCTCGGTGCACCAGCGGAACTTGGGCCGAGGTGCGGGGTAGCCCCTTCCAATGAGGTTCACCCAGAAGGTGTCCGTGACCGTGGGCGTCAGTCGGTGCGGCGTCAGCGGCAAGCCCTGGGCGTCGGCGGCTTCGGCCATGACGTCGAGCGAGTGCGTCACCCAGGCGGCGACCACCGGGTTCTCGACCAGCGTGTCGGTGCTGATGACGTGCACCGGCTTGGTGCGCTGCTCCGGCTTGAGCCCGGCCAGCGCCAACCAGACGACCTGCAGCGTCGCCGTCGAGTCCTTGCCGCCAGAGTAGCCGACTACCCATGGCACGCCGTCGGCCAAGTAGAGCTGCTGTGTCTGAGCGACCAGCGCATCGACCGTGCCGGCGAAGCCGAGATCATCGAACGCTGAGCGCGGTCGGATCGGCAGGTTGGTAGTCACTTCTTCTCTCCTCGAGCTAGGGCTTCCTCGGCGCGCTGTTCGTCAGGCGGCAGCGGCAAGCCCAGAGTGGTTCGTATGTAGGCGGTCGTCAGTTCGACATTGCGCCGGCTCTTACTGACGTTGCCGCCGGAGGTCGCACGGCCCTCCCAGACGGCTGCGTTCGCGCGGTGCCAGTCAATGGTCTTGAGCTTCATGAGGGTCTGCTCCCAGACCTGAGGGTCTTCGCTCTTCCGCAGTAGGGCGTTGCCGACCCTGCCGAGGGCATGCAGAACGATGCTGTGCGTGTGAATGAAGTCCTCGCGCAGGCCGCCAGCGGTGATCTCTCCGCTCGAGGCTTGGAGCCACTGCGGGAACTGAGTCGCGACTGCCTGCCAATATTTCGAGGCCAGCTGAACGCGGCTTTCGAACTCGTCCTCGTGGATCCCCTCAAGGAGCGAGGCATTGGCCGTGTGCATCGCTGAAAGCGTGAACAGTTTGCGGGAGCGGCGAGACAGGCTGCTGTTCTCCATGTCCGTCGCGTCCCGCAGGAAGGCGTTGCTGTTGACGACCTGGCGCGTTAGCTCGGCCATGGGGTCACGGTGGTCGTAGAGGACCCCGATCGACGGCGGCGGCCGGACGGCGTAGCGGTTGAGGTCGGCGAACATCTGCTGGCAGCGCTGCAGGCCGACGTCGATGAACATGACGATGGCGATCGTCTCGTCGCCGAGTGCAGGGTTCTCCGCGAGCGCCTGCTGGATGGCCGCACGGCGGTGCTGTCCGTCGTTGATCACGAAGGTGGCCGACATCGGGATAGTGAGGGTGCCGACTCGTTCTGCGGCACCGCTGCCTCCGGCGAGTGACTCGAAGCGCACCTCGGCGTTCACGCTCGCCGTCAGCGCCGAGAAGATGTAGCTGTCGGGATTCTCGACGACGTAGCGAGCCATCTCCGGTACGCGCCCCTTGTTGAGCGAGCGCTGGGCTCGCATCTCCGGCGGCAGCTCCTCCTCGTTGAAGAGGAAGAGGCGCGGGATGATTCGCAGCGGGCACATCGTGACGTAGTACTCGTGGCCAGCCTGGGTGCCCCGGATCGCCGGGAACACGTACTCGAACGCGCCCGACCGTGGGGTCGGCGAGGAGGCCGGCGTCGTCTCCGTCGTTCCCTTGCCACTCGCCATACCTCTAGTCCTACCATTGTTTGGATCTACTTCCGAACACCACCCCGTACCAATCCAAACTTCGACCCGTACAGAGGGCTAGGCTTCCGAACATGACCGTAGCGGCGACCCCCGACAACTTCGATCGCTCTTCCACAGGCCGGTCTCGCCCGACCTACTTGGACTTCAACGCCACGGCCCCGGTCGACCCGCGCGTGGCGGACGAGGTGCTCACCTTCATGTCGTACGAGTTCGGCAACGCCGGCAGCCGCACGCACAACTACGGACAGGTGGCCAAGGAGCGGGTCAAGCGGGCACGCGAGGAGATCGCGGCGATGGTCGCTGCCAAGCCGGAGGAGGTCATCTTCACCAGCGGCGCCACCGAGAGC
>JAGQUE010000643.1 GCA_020438665.1 Nocardioidaceae bacterium
GTGCTCTGGACCGTCGCGACGGCGTCCGAGGCGACCCGGGCCGCCTCCTGGGCCGAGTCGGCGATCTCGCGGATCGACGCGCCCATCTGCTCGGCGCCAGCGGCGACCGTCTCGACGTTCTGGGAGACCTCGCTGGCCACGTTGGCCACGGTGCCGGCCTGGGAGGCCGTCTGCTCGGCCCCGGCCGCCATCTCGTGGGTGGACGCCGACAGCTGCTCGGAGGTGGCGGCGACCGCGTTGGCTGACTGCATCGCCGACGACAGGATGTCGGTCACCGAGTCCATCGATGCGTTGAGCGCCCGCTCGAGGTCGCCGATGTCGCCGGAGGTCGTGGCCGGGCGGCGCCGGGTCAGGTCGCCCTGGGCGAACTCCTGCACCATCGCGACGGCCTCCTTGATCGGGTGGACCAGGCTGCGGGCGATGACCGTCGAGAGCCCCACCAACAGCAGCGTGCCGAGCAGGCCGACGAGGGCGATGAGCCAGGTCAGGGTCGTGATCGAGCCGTCGACGTCGTTCGCGGCCGTGTCGGCCTGCTTCTGGAGGTCGTCGATGGCCGACCCGATCGCGTCGTCGGTGATGTCGTTGGCTGCCTGGACGCGCGCCACGGGGTCCTTGATCGCGGTGGGGTTGTTGATCGCGTCGTCGATCATCGACCCGACGGCCGCGGTGTAGGCGTCGAACGTGGTCGACAGCTCGTCCCAGCGCGCCTTCTCCTTGGCCGACAGGTCATAGGACTGGAGCTGGGCGATGAGGTCGGCCGCCTGGCCGGTGTCGTCGACGAGGTCGGCCTGGGCCACGGACTTGTCGGCGAGGCTCACGGACTTGAGGCCGTCGAACTTGAGCTCGCTGGCTCGCGTGTCCAGGGCGCGCAGCGTCACGAGCGCCCGCTCGATCTCGGCCTCGTGGGCCGAGGCTGCCTGGACCCGCTTGGCCTGGAGCAGCGAGACGGCGCCCAGGGTCAGGGTCGTCAAGGCGCCGATGACGACGATGACGGCGATGCGGCGCGCCACCGTCCAGTTGATGCCACCCATGTGCGTTTCCTCCCGAGATGAGGGCTTGGTGGCGCGCTCATCGGGAGGAGCGAGGGGAACCTTAGTCGCTCGCGTGATTCGGCTCACAGTGCGGCCGCGCGGCGCACGGTTTGGCGCGGCCCACCGGGAAAAAAGAAGCCGCCGGCGTCTCGGGTCACCAGCGGCTTCTTGTGAATCCATCATAGGACGCCCCTGACTGCCGATCACCACCCCGAGGGGCCATTCACAGCAACGCGGCTCCCACTCACAGGGTCATCCCAGGTTCAGGGCGCCAGAGGCGTTCCCGTGTCACTCGGGCACACGGGAGCGCCTCCGTGCCGTTCGGCGTACGCCGCCGCATCGGCACCGACCAGCGTGTCGAGACCGGACTCGCGTCGAGTCAGCCGACCAGGTTGCGCGCCGCCACCCGGACGAACCGCTCGGCCTCGTCGAGCTCGGCGTCTCGCAGGCGGCCGCCCGGCAGGTCGGCAGGCGGCAGCACCAGGGTGTGGTCGGCGACCGCCAGGGCATATTGCGCGCGCAGCACGGGGCCGGCGGACCCGTCGGCATAGCCGGCCTGCCGCACCGACAGCTCGGTGATCGCGTGGCGGTTGATGATCCAGGACTCCAGCGACTCGGGCGGCTCGCGGTCGGGGGCGGCCCACTCGCCGGCGGACTGGGCGTGGAGATAGGCGATGTGACGCTCGGTCAGCCACGCGACCACCCACACCGACCGGTGGCCACTCACCATCGCCCAGGTGTAGCGGTCCACGACGGCCATCGGGTCGCACAGCAGGGTCATCGCGCTCACGACGGCGAGCGGCGCCCCGGTGTCGGCGAAGGCACACAGCTCGGTGGCCCGCTGGAACTGCTCTCGACTGGCTTGCACGATCGCACCCTAGGGCCGCGCGCCGACGCCGTGCGGGAGCGACGCCGTACGACGCGGACGTGTTTGCGGCTGTGGGCCGGTCTGGACCGTGACCCGCGCAACTGCGCTCCGCGACCCTGGGTGCGACGCTGGTGACAGGAACGCCACAGGCGGAGCCGTCTCGGGGCTCCCTTCATCGAAGGGAAGGCCATGAACACCACGCACCACGACTCGACGGTGAGCCAGCAGGCCCAGGAGAACGGCGCGGAGCGGCCGAGGCTCGTGGTGGGTGACGACGGATCGCCGTCGGCCGACCAGGTGTGGTCGTGGGTCAACAACCACCACTGGACCGGCTGGCGGATCTCGGTGCTCACCGCCCGCCGACCCAGCGAGGCCGCCCCGGTGGGCCTGGAGCGGGCTCAGCCCCACGTCTGGCAGCCCGAGCACCCGCGCGAGCTGATCAACGGCGACGACGTCCCCGTCGAGCACCTGCTGGCCGAGGAGGACCCGCGGCTGGCCCTCGACTGCTGCCACGACGCCGGCCTGCTCGCCATCGGGCCCCGCGGCCGCGGCCTCCACAAGCGGCTCCACATCGGCAGCACGGCAGAGTGGCTGGTCAGCACCGGCCGCCCGCTGGCGCCCGTGGCGATCATCAGGTCGCCGCGCCAGACCGAGCGGATCCTGCTGTGCGTCGACGGCTCCCCCAACTCCCGCCGGGCGGTCACCTCGTTGACGGCGCTGCCGTGGGTGGCAGGCTGTCGGGTGCAGGTGCTCGGCGTCGATGAGCGCGGCGACGGGTTCGTGCCGACGGCCGTCGACGACACCGCGTCCCTGCTCGACGAGTCGGGCGTCTCCGACGTCAGCTCGGTCGTGATGGGTGCCCTGCCGGGCACGGTCTTCGACGTCCGGGCTGCGATCCTGACCACCATCGACGACATGGCACCCGACCTGGTCGCCCTCGGCGCGCGCGGCACCGGCGGCTTCGCCGGGCTGTTCATCGGCTCGGTCGCCTCGGCGGTCGTCCACCACGCGCCCTGCTCGGTGCTGGTGGCCCCCAGCCGGACCGCGACCCAGCACGAGGGCCCGCCCGGACTGACCGCGACCGGCCACTGAGCAGCACCGGCCGTGGCGCTGGGGTCATGCCCGACCCACGGAGCGGGCACCTCCTGTCGTGACCCCTCCCCTTCCTCGCTGGCTGCTGACGACCACACTGGTGTGCCTCTGTGTGCTCGTCATCGGGTTCACCGCCTATGTCGTCGCCTGGGCCTCGATGCGGGTCGTGACGATCACCGCGGCCCTCGTGGCGGCGCTGCTGCTCACGGCGCTGCTCGAGCCGGCCACCCGATGGCTGACCAGCCACCGGGTCCCGGCCTGGCTCGCCTCGCTCGGCACGATGATCGCCGCCATCTCCCTGATCGTCGGCGTCTTCGTGCTCCTGGTGATGCGGGCGGTCAGCCAGCTCGGCGACCTGCGCCAGGCCGCCGTCGACAGCATCCAGAAACTCGACGACCTCGTCCTCAGCCTGCCCTTCTCGGTGTCGTCGGCCCGGCTCGACGCGGCCGAGAGCGACCTCGTCGACACCCTGCGCGCCGCGCTCCCCAACGCGACGACCGGGGCCAGTGTCGCCACCCAGGTGGTCAGCGGGCTGGCCCTGACCGTCTTTCTGTGGTTCTTCCTCCTCAAAGACGGCTCCCGCATGTGGCAGTGGGCGCTCGGCTGGGTCCCCCGCGCTCGGGAGGCCGCGGTCGACCGCGGCGGTCGCGCCTCGTGGGCCGTGGTCACCCGCTATGTGCGCGGCACCGTCGTCATCGCCCTGATCGACGCGCTGGGCATCGGCGCCGGGATGCTCGCGCTCGGCAACCCGCTGACGGCCTCGTTGACGTGCGTGGTCTTCCTGGGCGCCTTCGTGCCGATCGTCGGGGCCTTCGTGAGCGGCGCCCTCGCGGTCGGGGTGACCCTGGTGACGGTGGGTGCCGTCCAGGCGCTCACCCTCCTGGCGGTCGTGCTCGCCGTCCAGCAGATCGAGGGCAACCTGCTCCAGCCGTGGGTCATGGGGCAGGCCCTGCAGATGCACCCGGTGGCCATCGTGCTGGCGGTGTCGGTCGGGGCGCTCCTCGGCGGGGTGCTGGGCGCCGTCGTGGCCGTCCCGCTGGTCGCCGTCGGCTATCGGCTCGCCCGTGACCGCCGGGCTCGGTCGCCGGGGAGCCACGACGCGCAGGGGAGCCACGACGCGACCGGGGCGACGGAGTGAAGGCCGACCGGCGGCTGCTGCTGGTCCTGGGCTCCCTCTCCGTGGGAACGGCTCTCGCGGTCACGGTCATCTCCACCTATCTGCCGGTGCTGGCGGTCGACAGCTCCAACGCCCTGGTGGTCGGCGCACTCGTGGGTGGCGAGGGCCTGTTCGGCATCGTCATGCCGGGCCTCGTCGGCGCCTACTCCGACCGCGTCAGCCATCGCGTGTCCGACCGGCTGCGGCTGCTCGTCGGCTGCGCGGTCGTGCTCGGCGGGGCGCTCCTCGCGGTGGCGGCCGTCACCTGGCTCGGCGGGCGCTCGGTCATCGGCTATGCGGTCGCCCTGGTGGCGCTCTATGCCGGCTACTACGCGCTGCTGGCGCCGTACTGGTCGCTCTATCCCGACCTCGTGCCGCCCGACCAGAGCGGGCGCTCACGCAGCGTCGAGAGCACTTTCCGGGTCATCGGCGTCGGGCTCGCGCTGATCGCCGGCGGCCTCCTGCTCGACCTGTGGGCGCCGCTGCCGTTCGTGGTCGCCGCGGTCGTGCTCGCGGCCGTCACGCTCGTGCTCGTGCTCGGGCTCCGAGCGCGGTGGCCGCAGGAGGTGACCGGTGGGTCGGGAGAGGGCACCAGGGCCGCAGTGCTGGGGCTGCTCGCCGACCCCCACATCCGCAACCTCTGCGTGGCCAACACACTGTGGAACTTCGCGCTCTCCTCGCTGCGGGCCTTCGTCGTGCTGTTCTTCACGATCGGGCTCGACCGCTCGACGACGTTCGTCTCCGGAGTGATCTTTCCCGCGGTGGCGGTCGGGCTCGCGGTCGCGGCGCCGGCGTCGGGCTGGCTGGCCGACAAGGTGGGGCACGTCCCGGTGCTCATGGTGGCCCTCGTGGGCTATGCGGTCGGCATGGCCATCCCGGGCGTTTCCCAGCAGCCGTGGCTGATCGCCGTCATCCCGGTGGTGGCGGCCGGCGCCGCCACGGTGATGACGCTGCCCTTCTCGGTCCTGATGCGACTCCTCCCCGAGAGCGACCACGGCACCGCGTCGGGCCTGTTCGGTCTCAGCCGCGGCTTCGGCGGGACCCTCGGCCCGATCGTCACCGGCGGCGCGATCCTGGTGTTCGCCGACGTCTTCGCCGACACCCACGGGTACGCCGTCCTGTGGCTGGTCTGCTCGGCGGCGCTGCTGGTCAGCATCCCGTTCCTGTGGACCCTGCGCGGAGACGAGCGGCTGGGCTGATCGGCACGACGACGAGGGGTGGCGGGCCAACGTGGGTACCGGGTCCCCATGGCCAATTTCGTTGGTGAGATCCGACAGACCGGCAACGGGCTCCTGATCCGGGTGAGCGTCATCGCGGCGATCGGTGGGCTGTTGTTCGGCTACGACACGGGCGTCATCTCGGGTGCCCTGCTCTATATCAAGGACGACCTGAACGCCTCGACGTTCGAGCAGGAGGCCATCGTGGCGACCCTGCTGCTCGGCGCCATGCTGGGCGCGGCGCTGTCGGGCTGGCTGGCCGACAAGATCGGCCGCAAGTGGACCAAGGTCATCTCCGGGACGATCTATTTCGTGGCCGCTCTCGGCTGCGCTCTCTCACTGTCGGCCTGGATGCTGATCGGGTTCCGGTTCCTGCTCGGTCTCTCCGTCGGGACCGCGTCCTTCGTCTCACCGCTCTATATCTCCGAGGTGTCGCCGCCCAAGGTCCGTGGCGGCCTGGTGTCGTTCAACCAGATGGCGGTCACCACCGGAATCCTGATCGCCTACATCGTCAACTACGCCTTCAAGGACTTCACCGACCAGTGGCGCTGGATGCTCGGTGTCGCCGCCCTGCCCGGCGCCGCCCTCGCGATCGGGATGCTGACGGTGCCACGGACGCCCCGATGGCTGTCCTCGCAGGGGATGCACGACAAGGCGCACCGCGTGCTCGAGCGGTTGCGCAGCGGTGACGAGGACGCCGACATCGACGCGGAGCTCGAGGAGATCGAGGAGGCCAACGAGGCGGAGTCGTCCACCGGCTTCCGGACCCTGTTCGAGCCGCGGCTGCGCCGCGTCGTGCTGGTGGGGCTGGTGCTGGCACTCGCCCAGCAGTTCGTCGGGGTCAACACCGTGATCTACTACGCGCCGACCATCCTCAGCGACACCGGGCTCACCAACGCCAACGCGTTGGCCGCCACGCTGATCGTGGGCGTGACCAACGTGCTCTTCACCGTCGTCGCGGTGCTGCTGCTCGACCGGGTGGGGCGGCGGCCGCTGCTGCTCACCGGAACCGCGGTGCTCCTGGTCGCGCTCGCGCTGCTCGGCACCTATTTCGCGTCCGACACGCTCCAGAACGACTATGGCTGGCTCGCCCTCGCGGGACTCGTCCTCTTCATGGCCGGCTTCGCGGTCGGCCTGGGGCCGGTGTTCTGGCTGATGATCTCCGAGATCTTCCCCATCGGCGTCCGCAGCAAGGCGATGTCCCTCGCGACGATCGGCAACTGGGGTGCCAACTTCCTGGTGGCCCAGACGTTCCTGACGCTCGGCCACGCCATCACCCGGTCGGGGGTGTTCTTCCTCTACACCGCGCTCGCGGTCGCGGCACTGGCCTTCTTCTGGGCGCGCGTGCCCGAGACGATGGGCAAGTCGCTGGAGGACATCCAGGAGGAGCTGTCCTGACGGTCACCTCACCGGTGTCACCGCCACGAATCGGGCCCCCGGCGGCCACGATCCGGCAGACTCAGCCACGTGCTGCACCTGCGTGTCGTCGTACCAGCGGAGCTGACCGACCGCGTCGTGTCCCTGCTGGCCCAGGACGCCGCCGTCAGCGCGCTCACGCTGGCCCGCGGCGCCGCCATCAAGCCGGTCGGC
>JAGQUE010000644.1 GCA_020438665.1 Nocardioidaceae bacterium
CCGTTGGTCCACCGCCGCGGTCGCTACGAGCGCCCGAAGCGCTGAGGGAGTCGGGCGGCACCACGCCGAGGCCCGCCGTACGGCCGGCGAACGCGCCCAGGAGAGCCTGCCGACCGCGGCTGTCGATTTGCCGACACCTCGTCCGTCAGAGTGGTGAGGGTCGCCACCGGGCGACCCCGGAGCCGGAGGAGCCCCATGACCAAGTACGCCATCTACTTCATGCAGCAGTGGGTCGGCGACCACCCCGCCGAGTGGTACCAGACCCGCGTCGAGCCGTCCACCGCCGTTGTCCGCGACATGCAGGAGGCCGGTGTGCTGGTCTTCGCGGGCGGGCTCGTCGAGGACATGGAGCAGGCGTTCAGTGCCGACGGCACGAGCGGGACGATGCTCGTCACCGACGGCCCCTACACCGAGGTCACGGAATACATCGGCGGCATCACGATCATCGAGGTGCCCGACGTCGAGACCGCGAAGATGTGGGCCGCCCGGGTGGCCGAGGGCTGCGGCTGGCCACAGGAGGTGCGGGAGATCAAGTAGCCGCCCGTCAGCCCCGTTCGGGCCAGGGCCACTCGACCGACATCGATCCTCCGACGACGACGGCACGCCACTGTGCCGACAACGCGTCGAGCCGGGACATCAGCCGGGCCAGGCGGGCTTGGCTCAGCTCCGTCGGCGGAGGATCCCGTCGTACGCCGTCAACGGGGTGGTGGCCGGCGCGTCGGAGCCAGCGCGGATAGACCTGGGCGACGAGGTCCTCCGATCGCCCCATCTCGCGGCCGGTGGCTCGGTTGCGCCGTTCGACCTGGCGCGCCCACGCCTTGGTGCGCAGCTCGTGGATGGGGACGAACGTGCCGGCGTTGCCGCCGGCGGCGAGCTGCCCGAAGATCCCGTCGCGCAAACCCAGCTCCGCCTCGACGACGAGATGGACGAGGTCGTGGGGGATCAGGTCGGAAAAGCCGGGCGCCGGGGCCATGCGCAGGTCACCGTGCCGCGTGCGCACCACGGTGACGGCATATTGCCTCTCCCCGGTGCGCTCGAACCTCACCTCCACGCCGGTCAAACTAACCGGTGGCTGACGCACGTCGCGAACGGTTATCGGCCGGGGTCACGCGTCACGGTCGGCGGCTGACCGATACGCCGCCCCGCACGGCCCTGGGGATCTCGGCGACCTCGTCGACCACGTCGGCGAGCCGTGCCAGCTCGTCGGGACTTGCCGTCGAGTCGACCGTGACGGCGTACTCGATCCCGGTCGTGCGCCACTCCTCGTCGAAGCCGCCATCGGCCTCGACGACAACCCCCGCCAGCGCGATGCCGAGTCGCTCCGCCTCGCGGTAGGTGTCGTTGAGGACGCAGAACGCGACCGCGAGGTGCAACAGCTGGGCGCCGTTGGAGGCCGGGCCCGCGACGACCCCCTCAGGGGTCCAGGCGTGAGGCAGTGCCACCCCGGTCGCGTCGCGAAGGCTCCCTGACGTGGCGCGGACGCCGAAGGCTGACAGGTCCATGCCACGATTCTGCCCGCGCCATGCAGCGCCGAGGTCAGGGAGCGAGCAGGCGGGCGTGCTCGCGGACCCACCGCACCTCGCCGGCGGCCCACTCCTGGCTTCCCTCCGCGACCCAGGTCCGCTGCGGCTCGACGCCCGCCTCCGCGAGCGCCAGTTCTTGGGCCATCGTCACCTCCATGCGGGCGGCGATCGTCTCGGCCACGTCGAACGGCGGCAGTCCGTCGCCGTACGCGTCCAGGAAGACGCTCACGCGACGGGCGCGATCGGGCACGGCCGGGAAGTGGTGCCACTCCAGCGCGTTGTCGTCGTCCCGCGCAGGGGTGAACCACTGGAGGCCATAGGCGACGTCGTCCAGCCGAGGGCCGCGGTGCAGGAAGTCCCAGTCGATCAGGGCCACGGCCTCGTCGCCACGCCACACCATGTTCCACGGGCCGACATCGCCGTGGCACCAGACCGACTCCGCGTCGGCCTCGACGTCGGCCACCCGGAAGATCGCGTCGGCCGGGGGCTGCCAGCCGACCGATGCGTCGTGCACCAGTCGCAGCAGCCTCGCCGCCGAGCGGAGGCCGGCCTCGGAGTGCTGGTGCTGCCACGCGTCGCCGCCGGAGTCACCCTCGATGAAGACGAGCCGCTCCACATCGCCCTCGATCCCGACGGGCTCAGGCACGCAGTCCAGCCCCTGTCCCCGGAGGTGGCGGAGGAAGTCGTGCACCGTCGCCGACCACGCGCCTGCGGGCCGGGTGACCACACCCTCGGCGATGGAGATCGGCCGGAGATCCTCGGCGTCGTCGGGACTGGACACGACTCGCACCCTAGCCGCGGACGGCTCACCGGTGCCGACGCTTGCGGGTTGCGGCTAGCGGGAGCTGGCGAGCACGCGCGCCCCGAGCCCGATCAGCACGGCGCCGCTGGCTGCTTCGAGCCGGCGCCGGATCGTGATGCGCCGGAAGACGGCTCCCGCTCGGGTCACCAAGGCTGCCAGGGTGAGATAGAAGGCGGACTCCAGGAGCACCTGGACCAACGCCAGTGCGGCGGTGGTCGCCAGCAGGGGACGGTCTGCCGGCACGAACTGCGGATAGAACGCGATCATGAAGACGGCCGCCTTGGGGTTCGCCAGCTGTACGACGAGGCCGTCGCGGAAGGCTCGCCACCAGGTCCGGTCGTCGCCGAGCGGCGCGACCGACGGGGTGACCTCGTCGCCCACCTCGCCCCGCAGCGACCAGGCATGGCGCCAGGCCCGGACGCCGAGCCAGATCAGCACGACGGCCCCCACCACCTTCAGGGTCCAGTACGCCGCCGCCGAGGCGGCAACCAGCGCTGCGAAGCCTGCCGCAGCCGCAAGTGCCCAGAGGTAGAGCCCGACCTCGAGCCCGGCGATCAGTGGCGCGGCCGTGCGCATCCCGTGGAGCGCGGCGCGCCGGAAGATCAGGGCCATGGCGGGGCCGGGCGACGCCGAGATCAGCAGCACCGCAATGACGAAGGCCGGCATCATCCGCACCAGGTCCATCGGCATCCCCTCCACGTGTCGCGACGGCGAGGATGCCGCGGCTGTCCAGCTTGCTCTCGACGACGACGAGCATAAGCGGGACACGCGACCGGGACCCGTCGGCTCGGTCACGTCCTAGCGACTGAACCTGACGTGGATCGTGCCGCTCTCGGCGACCTCCGTCGTCATCCGGTGGGTCTGCTCGAGCCCGCGCAGGTCCGCCCAGACCCGGTGACCACGGTCGAGCACGACAGGCGCGATGGCGACGTGCAGGTCGTCGACGAGCCCCGCGCGCACGAACGCACGCGCGGTGCTGATGCCACCTCCGACGCGCACGTCGAGTCCCGAGGCCGCCGCGGTGGCCTCGGCGAGCACCTCCTCGATCGGGGCGTTGCGGAAGCGGAACGTCGTCCCTCCCTGCATCGCGATGTCGGGCCGCGGCGCCGTGCTGGTCAGGACATAGACCGGGAAGCCGAACGGCGGCTCGTCACCCCACCACCCCTTCCAGTCGGGATCGTCAGGGAACGAGTGCAGCCCGAACATCCCGGCGCCCATGACCTCGGCGCCGATGCCCTCGAAGAACGCGGCGGCGTAGGCGTCGTCGATGCCGGTGGTGCCCGTGCCGGTGGTGAATCCGAAGACCCGCTGCCGCATGGTGCGGGTGGCGACATAGGGAGCGGTGAGCGGGCCCCAGTCGTCTCCCATCGGATTCTCCGGACCTCCGCCGGCCGACGTGTAGCCGTCGAGCGAGCTGAACAGGTCGACGCGGACGCGAGTCATGCTCGGTTCCCTCCCAGTCGGTGTCGCACGACCCTGCGCCGCAAGGTGGGCGACGTCTCGATCTCATAGCCGGCCTCGAGGAAGACCTGCAGCAGCCCGACCGACGCCTCGTCCCAGATCACCGTCTTGCCCGGCGGCGGCTCGGTCGGATAGCCCTCCAGGACGCGCGCCCCGACCCGCTCGCCATAGTCGACGGTGGCGGCGGCGAGCTCATACATCAGCCCCTGCCGGCGGAAGCCCTTGCGTACGACGAAGCAGGTGACCGACCAGACCCCCTCGAGCTCGGGGTCCTTCCTCATCCACGACTTCTGGCGCGCCCAGATCCGCGGGTAGTTCTCCCGCGGCTCGACCGCGACCCAGCCCGCCGGCTCGCCGTCGACATAGCCGATCAGCCCGGAGGTCGGGCCGCTCGTGCCGCAGCCGGTCTGCGTCACCAGCGCAGCATCGCGCTGCTCCTGAGTCGTGTCGCGCCAGATCCAGCCCGCGACCTTGAGTCCCTGGCAGCGGCACTTGCGGGCACCACCGGCCTCGAAGACCGCGGCGACGTCCTCGAGGGCCGCCTCGTTGGCGGGCTTCCAGGTGAACTCGGGCATGCGTCGACACTAGCCAGCGGGGCGCAGTCCCAGGGGCGACGCGAGCGCCGTACCGGACTCAGCGCGCGGTCATGAGGGCAACGAGGGCCGAGAGTGTCAGCATCGCGAGGACGCCGGCGCGGAAGGCGCCGGGCGTGAGCCGGTCGAAGACCAGCGACCCGAGGCCCCAGCCGAGCGGCAGGGCAACCGCTCCGGAGACGGCCAGCAGCACCACCTGGGCGTCCAGCAGCCCGGAGGCCGCGAACAGTCCGACCGCGGCCACGCCCTGGAGGCCGAAGATCGCCTGGAGCGTGGCGCGGAACCGTGCCGGCGGGAGCCCGCGGGCATCCAGTCCGATCACGATGGGTGGGCCGTTCATCCCGGTCGAGGTGAGCAGGACGCCCCCGAGCAGCCCGGCCGCGAGCTGCCACCCCTGGCCGGTCACCCTGACGCGGAGCAGCATCGCCGCCACGGCGAGCAGCACGACGGCGCCGACCAGGATCGCAAGCGTCGAGGCCGACACGACAAGCAGCACGAGCAGGCCGAGTGGCATGCCGACGAGGCCGGTCCACGCATAGCCCACCATCGCCGCGCGGTCGACCGCGGCGCGATGGCGCCATCCCGCCCACGCCGACAGCAGCAGGCCCACGGCGGTCACCGACACCACGGCGCGCTGCGGGTCCGTCACGGCCGTGAGCAGGGGTACGGCGACGAGGGCGAACCCGAAGCCCGTCGTGGACTGCACGAAGGCGGCGAGGCAGATCACCAGGCCTGACACGAGCAGCGTCTCGACCGTGGGCACGCCCGTAGCGTAGAGCCGCCGAGGATCAGGTCTCGCGGTGACGGCGACCGCCTCGCAGCCGGTGACGGACCGTCGCGAGTGAAGTGACGGGGTGTGGGGTATTGCCCCCGCGACACCCGTCACCTGCTCGACGGCGCCTGCGTCGCCGAAGCGGTCCGTATCGCTTGGGGGAGGTCCTTCGTTTGTCGTTCCGCCGTTGTGCCTCGCGAGGAGCCCCGGCCGTCGCCGGTCTCGCCGTCCTCGCCATGATCACGATCGGGGGCGAGCCGGCCGTCAACGCCGCACCGTCCCGTCCCACGACGGTGAAGACCGCCGTCACCAGTTCTCACCCGTACGCCAAGGCCGGTCACCGCAAGGTTCGGTTGGTGAAGGTCTCGCGTCCCCAGGACGCGCGGCTCAAGCCCGGCCACGCAGCGGCGCCGCGCCGGGCGATCCCCCTACTCGTGCCACCGAGCCGGTCGGCCAAGGGCCGTGCGGGAGACGCGCCGCGCGTCGCCGCCACCAAGGTCGTCGCCAAGCGGGGTGCCAGCGTGCTGGCCAACTTCGACGGCGTCAGCGCGATCGACAACAAGACCGCGGCCGCCTTCGACCTGGAGCCGCCGGACGAAGGGCTGGGCGCCGGTCACGGGTTCGTCGTCAACTTCGTCAACGTCACCGGTGCGGTCTATGACACCCGCGGCGCCGTCGTACAGCCGCCGTTCTTCCTCAACACCTTCTTCGGGGAGCCGGCGGACGCGAACACGTCTGACCCGCGGGTCTATTTCGACGCCAACGTGGGGCGCTGGTTCGCCACCATGCTCGCCTACAGCTTCACCGAGGACGGCACGGCGATCGCTGAGTCGCACCTCGACGTCGCCGCGAGCGACTCCAGTGACCCGACCGACTCATGGCACGTCTATCGGGTCGACGCCAGCTCGCCGACCCACGGCGGCTGCCCGTGTCTGGGCGACTACCCGATCCTGGGCGTCGACGGCACCAACGTCTATGTCAGCACCCAGGAGTTCACCGGAGACCTCCAGTCCTACAACGGCGCCCAGCTCTACATCCTCCCGGTGTCCGAGCTGGTCGCGGGCCGATCGTCAGTGCACCTGGCCACGTTCGAGAACCTCCAGGCGGATGGGAGCCTCGCCTTCCGGGTGCAGTTCGCCAACGAGCCGCGCTCGGCCCCTGCCGAGCTCGCGATGAGCACCATCGACTGGACCGGCGACGGCGACAACCGGGTCGTCGTCTGGGCGGTGACCCACCGCAAGGCACTGGCCCGTGGCCGGATGCCGGCCCTCAGCAGCCGCGTCATCTCCACCGAGGGCTACTTCCCGGCCCCGCCCACCCAGACACCGCCCGGCTACTGCGACGCGTGCGATGCTCCGACCTCCGGGCTTGTCGACAGCGGGCCCGACGCGATGTACGAGACTCAGTTCCTGCACGGGAAGCTGGTGGGCGCGCTGGCCACCGGCGTCAACGTCGCCGGCGACAGCGCGCCGCGGGCCGGCATCGGCTGGCTGGTCGTCGCCCCCCGGGTCCGTCATGGGCAGGTGACCGGCGGGACGCGCGTACAACGGCAGGGCTACCTCGCCAGCAACGGGCTGGGGCTGCTCTACCCCCACGTCAACATGACCGCCAACGGCAGCATGGCGATGGCGATGGGTCTGGGCGGCCCGGGCACCTATCTGTCCGCGGCCACGTCGGTCGCGCCCCGTGGCGGCCGCTTCGGGCCGATCCGCATGATCGCTCCAGGCGTCACCACCGACAACGGGTTCACCGGAACCGAGGACTTCGGCGGTGTCGGTCGCTGGGGCGACTACTCCAACGGGCAGGTCATCCCCGGCACCAACCGGGTCTGGTTGGCGACGCAATACATCCCCGGCGAGGGTGACGCCAACGCCAACTGGGGCAATCGGATCTGGCAGCTGAAGATCGGCCGCTGATCCACCCGGGCACCGGTGGCCCGGTCTGCGCTGCGGGCCGGGCCACACCCGAAGGACGGCGCCGCCGAACCGGGACGCCGGACCGGAGCGGACGCGCCGGCCGCGAACCGGCG
>JAGQUE010000645.1 GCA_020438665.1 Nocardioidaceae bacterium
CGCATCGGCCGCACCGCCGCCTACGCCCTCACCCGTCAGTGGCGAGCGACTGGAGGGGCAGAGGGCCTCCCAGTGGTGCGGGTGGGTCGGCTGCTGCGGGTGCCGGTCCACGAGCTCGAGCGGTTGGTATCGGGTGCTGTCGACTCCACCTCCGCCGCCCTATCTCGACCCTTCGCTGAACCCGAGCCCGCTTCGCCACCCGAACCGCCTCGGTCGTCGAAGAACCCCTCTCCGCGGTCCCGTCGGAAGACCGCCGAGGACCAGCCGTCTCTGTTCCCGGAAGCGTCATGACGGCTCCGACCGACTTCCCGTTTGACCACCCGTTTCGCAGAGACGCACTTGCACCATTGGTGCCGCCTCCCGCCCGTGCCGGGTTGTCCGGCTGGGGAGCAGTGCCGTGTTGAGCATCGGCAAGCTCAGCCCTGGCCGGGCTGACTACTGCCTCGACACCGTCGCCAAGGGAGCCGAGGAGTACTACCTCGGCTCGGGTGAGGTCCCCGGCCGATGGATCGGCCACGGCGCCGAACTCCTGGGCCTCACCGGCCACGTCGCCGGCAATGACCTGAAGCATGTCCTCGATGGACAGGATCGCACTGGAGTGTCGTTGCTCGCCCGGCGGGGACCGGAGCGGATGCCCGGTTTCGACTGCACGTTCAACGCACCGAAGTCGGTGACGCTCCTGTTCGCCCTCGGTACCGAGGAGATCCGTCAACACGTGAGCGCCGCGCATGACGCGGCCGTCGACTCCGCACTCACTGCTCTCGAGGCCGAGGCATGCCGGGTACGCCGTGGACGAGGAGGCACCCAGGTTCTCTCCGGGGAGGGGTTCGTCGCTGCAGCGTTCCGACACCGCACGTCTCGTGCAGGTGACCCTCACCTGCACACCCACGTCGTGGTGGCCAATCTCGCCCGCGCCGCGACCGATGGTCGATGGACAGCACTCGACGGCCGTCAGCTCTACGCATGGTGTCGCACCGCAGGGTTCCTCTACGAGGCTCACATGCGAGCGGAACTCAGCGGCCGCCTCGGTATCGAGTGGGGCCCAGTCCGCAACGGCATCGCCGACGTAGTCGGAATACCGCGACGGGCGATCGAGCACTTCTCCCAACGACGCCTGCAGATCACCGAACGAATGGCCGAGGTCGGCAGCCTCGGCGGTCACGCCGCCCAGATCGCCGCGTACGCCACCCGCCAGGCCAAGGACACAACTGTCCCGTACGCCGCCCTCAAGAATTGGTGGGAATCACGGGCAGGGAAGATCGGCCTCGACGAGCGGACGCTCGATGCTGTGTGTGACCGCACCGCCCGGCAGCAGCCGCCACGAGACGACACCGACACCGACCACCTGTATCAACGCTTGGACGCACCGAACGGGCTCACCGAGCATCGGGCGACCTTCGACCGCCGCGACGTCGTCCGCCAGGTCTGCGCCGAACTGCCAGCCGGAGCTGTGACCTCCGATGTGCTCGTGTTGGCGGACGAGTACCTCGCGTCGCGCCACGTCG
>JAGQUE010000646.1 GCA_020438665.1 Nocardioidaceae bacterium
TCAACATCAAGATCCTGCTCGACCGCGTCGTCGCCGAGGGCGACCTGACCGAGAAGCAGCGCAACCAGCTGCTGGCCGACATGACCGACGAGCTCGGCGGCCTCGTGCTGCGCGACAACTACGAGCAGAACCTCGCGCTGGCCAACGCCTCGGCCAACGCCCACTCGCTGTTGCACGTCCACGAGGACTGGATGACCACGCTCGAGCAGGACGGCGTCCTCGACCGCACCCTCGAAGGGCTGCCGACCAGCAAGGAGGTCGCCGCCCGGCTGGAGCGTGGCGAGGGGCTGTCGGTGCCCGAGCTGTCGGTGCTGTTGTCGTGGACCAAGATCGTGCTGGCCGAGGAGCTGCTCGCCTCCGAGCTGCCCGACGACCCGTTCCTGCACACCGACCTGTTCGCCTATTTCCCGACGAAGATGCAGCACTCCTACCGGCAGCAGATGCTGACCCACCCGCTGAAGCGGGAGATCATCGTGACCCAGGTCGTCAACGACCTCGTCAACGGCGCCGGCATGACGTTCTGGCCTCGGCTGTCGGGGGAGACCGGGGCGAGCGCGTCGGAGCTGACCAACGCCAACTTCGTGGCCCGCGAGATCTTCGGCTCGCTCGCACTGCGAGACGAGATCAAGGCGTTCGACAACATCCTCGACGCGACGGTGCAGACCCGGATGCGCATCGAGATGCGCACCCTCGTCGAGCGGGCCTCCCGGTGGCTGGTCAACAACCGGCGCCCGCCACTGGACAGCGAGGCCGTCGCCGAGCACTTCACGATCCCGGTCCAGCGCGTGATGGCCCAGCTGCCGACCCTGATGTCCGGGCGCGAGCTGGCGGCCTATGAGACGCGCCGTGACGCGCTCGTCGCCGGCCGGGTCCCCGATGAGCTGGCCACCAAGGTGGCGGTGCTGCACCCGTCCTACATGCTGCTCAGCATCGTCGAGACCGCCGCGCGCGAGGAGCTCGAGCCGGCCGACGTGGCGAGACTGCACTTCGCGCTCGGCGAGCGGCTCAACCTGCCCTCGCTGGTGGCCCGGATCCTCGAGCTCCCGCGGGCCGACCGCTGGCAGACGATGGCGCGGGCGGCCTTGCGCGACGACCTCTACGCCGTCCACGCACAGCTGACCGCCCAGGCCCTCGGTGCGACCACCGGAGACGACGCGGCCGAGAAGCGGATCGAGGCGTGGGAACGCGACCACGGCATCCTCGTGCAGCGCGCCGCCGACACCCTCGACGAGATCTGCTCCGACGACACCGCCGACCTCGCGCGGATGTCGGTCGGCCTGCGGGTCGTTCGCGGCCTGCTCGCGGGCGGCTGACGCGGGTGAGCGAGTGGTGGCGTCACAGCGCTGAGCAGCTGGCCGGGTCGAGCGCGAGCGCCGTCGAGATCCTCGACAGCCATCTGGGCCGGATCGCCCAGGTGGACCCCCACCTCAACGCGATGTCCGTCGTGCTCGCGGCTCCGGCCCATGCCGAGGCGGCGGCGCGCGACGGCGTACGCGCGTCGGGTGAGCCCGTCGGCCCCCTCCACGGCGTGCCCGTCGTCATCAAGGAGGAGATCGACGTCGCCGGGTGTCTGACCACCTTCGGCGGTCGCGGCAACGAGCACCCGGTCACGGCGGACGCCGAGGTGGTCCGGCGGCTGCGGGAGGCCGGGGCCGTCATCGTCGGCAAGACGACCATGCCCGAGTTCGGTGCCTTCCCCTACACCGAGTCCGACGCGTTCGGGGTGACCCGCAACCCGTGGCACCCCGGCCATACGCCGGGCGGGTCGAGCGGCGGTACGGCGGTCGCCGTGGCGACCGGCATGGCCGCGGTCGGCATGGGCGGCGACGGCGGCGGCAGCATCCGCATCCCCGCCGCCTGCGTCGGACTGTTCGGCCTCAAGCCGCAGCGTGGCCGTGTCACCACGGCTCCCCACGAGCACCTGTGGTGGGCGCTCGGCACGGCCGGACCGCTGAGCCGGACCGTGCGCGACAGCGCGCTGGTCTATGACGTCATCCGCGGCAACGTCGGCACCGACCTGTTCCGTGCGGGGGAGACGGGGTCGTTCCTGGCGGCGACCGAACGGGCGCCCGGACGGCTGCGGATCGGCTGGTCCGCCCGGCCCGCCTCGCCGGGCATCCGTCCCGACCCCGTGCACGTGACCGCGCTCGAGGAGACCGCACGGCTGCTGGCCGATCTCGGGCACGACGTCCGCGAGGTCAACCCGCGCTATCCCGAGTCCACCGCCGCATTCGTCCCCCAGTTCTTCGCGGGCATCCGCACCGAGGCCGACGCCGTCGACCACGTCGAACGCCTCGAGCGTCGCACGCGCGAGACGGTCCGGCTCGGCGCGTGGGTCAGCCCGGCGGTGATCGACCGGGCCGTCGCGGCCAGCCTGAAGCTGACGGTCAGGGCCAATCGCGTCTTCGACGACGTCGACGTCCTGATGACCCCGACGATGGCGCACCGTCCGCCACGGGTCGGCCTCCTCGGTGGTGCCGGCACCGTCCGCAGCATGCTCGCCGCGTTGCCCGCCATCGCCTATACGGCCCTGTGGAACGTCGCCGGCAACCCCGCCGCCTCGGTGCCCTGCGGGCTCGGCCCCGACGGACTTCCCACGGCGGTACAGCTCGTCGGGCGGACCGACGACGAGCCCACGCTGCTGAGCCTGGCCGCCCAGCTCGAGCAGGCTCGGCCCTGGCCGTTGTTCCCGGCGACGCGTGAGGTCCTCCTTGGCTGACTCCGGCTGACTCCGTCTCAGCCGGACTCCGTCTCAGGTCGGGGCCGCGCTGACCGATCCGAAGGGCATGCGGTCGACCCAGCGTGAGTGGCGCCTGCCCGGACGTCGCGGCGTGCGGCTCGCGCTCGCGGTGCTGCTGGGCGCCGCCCTGACGTCGTGTGGGGGAGCTGCGACCCCGGCTGAGGATTCCGTGACACCCGCGGCGGTGTCGACGCCGGTGATCAGGAGCTCGGTGCTGCGGGGCTCCGCCGCGCG
>JAGQUE010000064.1 GCA_020438665.1 Nocardioidaceae bacterium
CCGACAAGAAGCTCTATGCGCTGCGCGACGTCACCGGCACCGTCGAGGCGATCCCGCTGATCGCGTCGTCGATCATGTCCAAGAAGATCGCCGAGGGCACGGGCTCGCTGGTGCTCGACGTCAAGGTCGGCACCGGGGCGTTCATGAAGGACGTCGACCGCGCCCGCGAGCTCGCCGAGACCATGGTCGCCCTCGGCACCGACGCCGGCGTCCACACGGTCGCGCTGCTGACCGACATGAGCACGCCGCTCGGCCTCACCGCCGGCAACGCCCTCGAGGTCACCGAGTCCGTCGAGGTGCTGGCCGGCGGCGGTCCCGCCGACGTCGTCGAGCTGACCGTCGCCCTGGCCCGCGAGATGCTGCTGGGCGCCGGGGTCGACGACATCGACCCGGCCGACAGGCTCGCCGACGGGTCGGCGATGGACGCCTGGAAGGCGATGATCCGTGCCCAGGGCGGCGACCCCGACGCGACGCTGCCGGTGGCGCGTGAGACGCACGTCGTCGCCGCGCCGTCGTCCGGCGTGCTGACCCGGCTCGACGCCATGGCCGTCGGCCTGGCCGCCTGGCGTCTCGGCGCCGGCCGAGCCCGCAAGGAGGACCCGGTCCAGGCCGGCGCCGGGGTCGTGTGGCACGCCCGCCCCGGCGACACCGTGACCGAGGGGCAGCCGCTGCTGACGCTCCACACCGACGAGTCCGACCGCTTCGCCAGGGCGCTCGCCTCGCTTGATGGTGGTTTCGACATCACCCCCGCCGGGATGCCCGCGGCGACGTCCTACGTCTCCCCTCCGCTGGTCATCGACCGCATCTCCTGACACCGATTCGTCACATCGTGTGTCGTCTCGGCGACGGGATCACTGCGGCGGACCGGTGATGATGATGCCGGCGATCGAGGGGTTGGGCCGAGTGCCGCCCGACCGCGGATCGTCGAGGCCGCAGCGACAGCACTGACGGAAGCGGTGACCGTCGTCGGTCCACGCGTACCCCCACTGGTGGTGGAGGCCCCAGAGGCAGGTGAACGGCGGGGCGGCGTACCCCCGGGCCTCGGCCGTGGCGCGGAGCACCGCCAGCCGCAGACCCCAGACCGTCGCGGCGAACCCCAGGGCGTGATGCCAGCGTCGGAGCCAGGGGAGCTCGGCGAGCTCGGCATCGACCTCGGCGCGGTAGCGGTCACGGCTCCACGAGGGGAGTACGACGGTGCTCGCGGCCACCAGGGTTCGTGGCCCGTTCATGACAGTGCCGTCCTGGTGGTGAGCGACGCCCCTCGCAGACCCGGGACCGGGCGTGCATCGGACAGACGCCGCTGAGCCTCTCGGCGACCGGTGGCGGTGAGGCGGTAGTAGCGCCGACGCGGGCGGCCAACGACCGCCGCATCGACCTCCTCCCAGCGCGAGGTGGCCCAGCCGAGGCCCTCCAGTCGGGCGAGGATCGGATGAAGTGTGCCCGTCGGGAGACCAGATCGCTCGGCCACCTCGAGACCATAGAGCTCGGTCTCCGGTTCGGCGAGCAGCACCGACAGCACCAGCCTCGTCGGGATCGTCAGGCGGGCAACCATGCTCGTATTCTACCTAGGTCGGCCCTGATCTGTCACCGACTCTGCAAGCCGCAGTCACCTGGGATCGGGGTCAGGCGAGGAGGAGGACGACGGACTCGGCGACGCAGGCAGGTTTGGGCTCGCCCTCGATCTCGACGGTGGTGCGGAGCACGAGCTGCTTGCCGAGCGCCACGTCGTTGAGCTCGACGAAGGTGACGTGGCCGCGGACGCGCTTGCCCACGACCAGTGGGGCCGGGAAGCGCACCTTGTTGGCGCCGTAGTTGAGCTTGGGTCCCGGGGTGTCGAGGGCGAAGACCATGCTGCCCAGCCACGGGATCAGCGAGAGCGTGAGATAGCCATGGGCGATGGTGCCGCCGAACGGCCCGGCCTGGGCGCGCTCGACGTCGACGTGGATCCACTGGTGGTCCTCG
>JAGQUE010000647.1 GCA_020438665.1 Nocardioidaceae bacterium
CGTCGAAGTTGGCCAGCCGGTTGGCCGTGGCCCGGACCTCGCGCCGCATCCGGCGCTCCTCCCAGGCCATCAGCGACTCATGGGCACCGAGCCGGGTGAGCAACGCGCCGATCGCGTCGCCGTCGCGGATGACCACGCGATCCACGCCGCGGACCTCGCGCGCCTTAGCCTGGATGCCGAGCCGGCGGGCCACGCCGACGAGCGCGAGCGCGGCCTCGGGGCCAGGGCAGGTGATCTCCATCGAGGAGGACCGGCCGGGCTCGGTCAGCGACCCGTGCGCCAGGAAGGCGCCGCGCCATGCAGCGACCTGGTCGCAGTTGCCGCCGGACACGACGGCGGGCGGCAGCCCGCGGACGGGCCGCCCGCGGTTGTCGAGCAACCCCGTCTGGCGCGCCAGCGACTCGCCGTCCCTCGTGACCCGGACGAGATAGCGGGTGCCCTTGCGCAGGCCGTTGCCCTGCACCACCACGACCTCGGAGGGGTGCCCATAGACGTCGGCGATGTCCTTGCGCAGCCGGCGTGCCGCAGCGCCCGTGTCGAGCTCGGCCTCGATGACGATCCGTCCCCCGACGAGGTGCAGGCTGTTGGCGAACCGCAGCAGCGACGCGACCTCGGCTTTGCGGCAACAGGTCTTGGTGATCTGGGTGGCGGACAGCTCCGCCTTCACCTGTGCCGTCATTGCCATGCGGAGAATCTTCGCACGGGCGTCAATCACGTTCGGGGTGGCCCTCCATCACCTTCCGCAGGGCCTCGGCCAGGCGTGCCACGTCATGACGGGGGGTGCCGTCGCCCACGGCGACGTCGGCCACCAGCAGCCGTGATCCTTGCCCGGACACGGCCTGGTCGAGCGCCTCGCGGTCGGGGATCGACGACGGATCGGCGACGACGGTGTGGACCTTGAGTCCCGGCGCGTGCTCGAGCAGGGCGGCCAGGTGCTCGACCGGACCGTAGCCGCCGGTCTCACCTTCCTGAGCCGCGAGGTTGAGGATGACGATGAGCTTGCCGCGCGTGGCCGTCAGCGCGTCATGCAGGTCAGGCACCATGAGGTGAGGGATCACCGAGGTGTACCAGGACCCCGGCCCCAGCACGACCCAGTCGGCATCGAGCACCGCCGCCACGGCCTCGGGGCACGACGCCGGGTCGGCGGGCTCGAGCGAGATGCCCGCGATGGTGCCGGTCGTGGAAGCGACCTCGACCTGGCCCCGAACGGTCGTCGTCGCCGACGGGTCGCTCGGGTCGAGCCCGACGACGTCGGCGCGGATGTCCATCGGGGTCACCGCCATGGGCAGCACCCGACCTTTGGCCCCGAGCAAGCGGCCGACCCAGTCGAGCGCCTCGACGGGGTCTCCGAACTCCTCCCACAGCCCCACGATGAGGAGGTTGCCGACGACATGGCCGCGCATCTCGCCGTCGCCCTCGAAACGGTGCTGGACCACGCGCTCCCAGGTGCGACCCCACTCGTCGTCGTCGCAGAGAGCAGCCAGCGCCATCCGGAGGTCGCCCGGTGGGAGCACCCCGAACTCGCCGCGCAGCCGGCCCGACGACCCACCGTTGTCGGCGACCGTCACGACGGCGGTCAGCTCGGTCACCACCCGTCGGAGCGCCGACAGCGACGCGTGCAGACCGTGTCCGCCGCCCAGGGCAACGACGCGCGCGGGCAGGACGCTCACGCCATCACTCCTTGCCGAGGTCGCGGTGCTCGGCCCGCGCCGGGTGGCCCTCGTCGGCGAGCCGGGCCGCGATGGCCTCGGCCATGGCGACGCTGCGATGCTTGCCGCCCGTGCAGCCGATGGCGACCCGCATGAACCGCTTGCCCTCCCGGAGGTAGCCCCCAGCGACCGACTGGAGCAGCGGCACATAGCGTTCGAGGAAGTCGCGGGCCTCGTCACGACCGGTCACATAGGACGACACCCTCGAGTCGCGTCCGGTCAGCTCGCGGAGCTCGGGGACCCAGAACGGGTTGGGCAGGAAGCGCATGTCGGCGACGAAGTCGGCGTCGACCGGGATGCCGTACTTGAAGCCGA
>JAGQUE010000648.1 GCA_020438665.1 Nocardioidaceae bacterium
GATCTGGGACTTGATGTTCGCCACTAGGGTGCCTTCGTGTCGGAGGTGATGCGGGAGTCGAAAGTCTGAGGTGTCCGGTCGATCGCTGGTGTGCCGACCGAGCTCCGGGCTGGGGCGCCGGGCAGGCTGACGCCTGCACACGCGAGGGGCAACGCTACCAGCGAGACGAGATACCGCCCAAATCGATCCCGAGGCGGCGCCCGGCCCCGGTGAGGCATCGTCGGGACTCCGCGATGCGGAACGCGTTGATCGTCGGGAGGTTGACGTCGATGGCGCTCGTCGCCCGCCAGGCGAGGAACACGCCGAGGCCCAGCAAGAAGGCGGTCACGATCTCCTCACCCGCTTCGGCCAGCCGCAGACAGGACGCCACGGCGTCGTCGAACGCCCGGCTCTCGACGAGGCCGAGCCGCGCCATCAGCGGGTCCACCCACGCCGGCCCCACGGCCGCCATGCCCCAGTCCAGGAAGACGGGGGTCCCGGCGGGGCGGATCAGCAGGTTGTCCGCCCGGATGTCGGCGTGCACGAGATGGCGCTCGGTCTGCTCGGTCAGCGTGGTGACCCGTTCGCGGACCTCGTCCGCGCGACCCGGCAGCCACGCCGGGACGAACGCCGGGTCGATCTCTGCCAACCGGTCCACCGACGCACCCCAGCGCACAAACGCGCGGTGTAGGTCGCCCAGGCCGCCGCCGGGCTGGGGCTCGGGAGGCTCCGGGACCCGATGGGCCAGCTCGTCCGCGAGCGCGTCGGTGGCGCTCAGCACGGCGCCGAGATCGGGATCATGGGTGAGGTCGGGATGGCGGCCCTCGACGTCCTCGAGCAGGATCGCCACCCAGTCGTCGTCGTCCCAGACGGCGACCAGGTCGGCCCAGAGGTCCGCTGACCCGATCAGATCGAGGGCCGTGACCTCACGTCGGAACAGCGTGGGAGTGTCCGGGTTGTGGATCCGGCCGACCACCTTGACGAACAGGCGGGATCCGTCGTCACCGACGAGCCGGCTGGCGCACCCCGGGGACATGCCACCCGTCTGCTCCTCGACGTCGGCGATGCGCGACCCCAGCATGCTCGCCGCCCACCGCCGGATCGGGAGCGGCATGTCGGGCCAGGTCGCGCGGACGCCCGCGGCAAGCCGCTCAGCCACCTCGGGCTCCTGGGTGAGCCCGGCTCACGACCAGCCTCGGCGCTCACACAGCCAGTCCCACACCACGCCCGCGCACCAGGCCTGGTGCTGGCGCAGGTAGGGCGACGTCGGGGGCACAGGAAGCTGGGCCTGGCGGAGGAAATAGCCGGCCAGCAGCGCGATCATCCGGTCGACGTGATCGGCCGGGATGTCGCGGGTCAGGGCGCGGCGCGCGAGCAGCTCGTCGGCGTCGATGCCGTCGCCGCGTGCCTCCACCAGCAGGAGGAGCGTGTCGATCCAGGCGGCCCCGACCACCGGCCAGTTCCAGTCGCACAGCCAGACCCGACCGTCATCGCCGACGATGACGTTGTCGGCCCGCAGATCGGTGTGGACCAGCGTGTCGCCAGCGGTCACCTCGACGTGGGCGGCGGCGAGCGCGGCGGCCTCCTCGAGGTGAGGAAGCGCCGGGTGGCTCGTGCGCACGTGGTCCCAGGCGGCGACGAGATCGGCGAACTCGTGCTCCACCGGTTCCAGGTCGAGCGCCGACGGGGCGGGGGTCAGCAGGTCCGCCACGGACTCCAGCTCGTCGAGCACCCGGTCGAGCTCGGCGACCTGCCACGGGCGCCGCGGTGGGCGCCCCGCGACGTACTCCAACCCGAGCACGACCCAGTCGTCATCGCGCGACCACAGCAGCCGGGCGGCGGGGACGCCCTGCGGGAGACCGGTGAGCTTGCGGGCCTCCTCGCGATAAGACGCCGCGAACAGTCCCTGCGCCTGCACCGAGGCCGCCTTGACGAACACCCGGGAGCTGTCGGCGCAGGTCAGCACCGAGGCGAACCCCGGTGTGAAGCCGCCGCCTTGCGACGCGGCGTCGACGACCGGAGACCCGCAGCGCTCCTCGATCCAGCTCCTGACCCGGGCCGGCAGGTGCTGCCACTCCAGCCGGCGGGCGGTGCGACCGAACGGGATCGGCTCCACCACCTGGGGCGTACTGGCATCGGGCCGGGTGGCGTCGGGCCGGG
>JAGQUE010000737.1 GCA_020438665.1 Nocardioidaceae bacterium
GATTCTTCTCCCGGCCAACTTGTGCTTATTGACGAACCCGAGATCTCGCTGCATGTTGCTTGGCAGAGGCAGTTTCTTAATGACTTGCAGCGCATCGCACAGCTTGGCGAAATGAGATTCATCGTAGCGACTCACTCTCCACAGATCGTTGGCGAGTGGGGCGACCGTGTGCAGTTGTTGGGAGTAGTGGATGCGTGAGTCTCTGGCCATCCACTCGCGTCCTGAGGAGTTGGCCACGGAAGTGCGATGGCAACTGAGTTCAGCGAAGGCGATTCTTATTGTTGAAGGTAAGTCCGACTATTCGGTACTTCGCCTGCGGTTCAATGCTCCAGGCCTACTCGTCATACCCACAAATGGCAAGAACACGGTATTGGGTGCTCACAAGTCGCTTTCGGGAGGGCGAGCTTCAAGTGAAGAGTTGCGCAAGGTTCTCTGCCTGATTGACAGGGACGACGCCGACCCGACTCTGACCACTTTCAGCGAACCACCCCGCGTTCTGCTTACACAGGCGAGAGACTTGGACGCGGAACTGGCTTCTGCCCCCGGCGTGATGGAGGAAGTTCTTTGGCTGAGGAGTGAGGGCGGGTTCACGTCTCGGCCTCCTGACTTTGGGACCATGGCACCCGCGCTGACGACCCTGGTCTGGTTGCGAGCCGTTTCGGCCGAGCACGGTTTGGGACTGAACTTCAAGGGCGTCCAGTTTGATGAGATTGCCAAACGACTTGCCGCGTCGGACTTGGTGGCGTGGCTTGTCGAGCATGTGGTCGAGAAGTCAGGTCTGGACGGGCATCAGCGGGACCGTCTGCAGGAACTACTGAAGGAGCATCCGATTCCTCGATCCGCTAAGACCGCCTCGTTCCAAGGTCACGACATCCATGGGCTGGTCACCGCCTGCACGGGCGGGGGCAGGGTTGTTGACGTTCAGCGATTGTTCGCTTCCGCCGCCAACTCGGGAGTCTTCTGGCAACTCCCCACCGCGGCCGCCGTTCAGACTTGGGCCTCAGAATGCGGTGTTGAACTTGGGGTAGCGGCCTAAGGGCCGTCGAACCGGGAGTGTCGGTCTCCTTCGAGATGATGACGCCATGACGGCATACACGGCCTCTCAGCGGTCGGCGATCGAGTGCGTCGACTCGACGCTGCAGATCATCGCGTGCGCCGGGTCGGGCAAGACGCAGGTCATCTCACAGCGGATCGCGAACCTGCTTGCTTCGGGTGCCGCCGAGCCGCGGAACATCGTCGCCTTCACCTTCACCGAGAAGGCCGCGGCTGAGCTCAAGGACCGGGTCATGCGGCTGGTTGCCGAGAGCGGCGCGAGCACGGTCGGTCTGGCCGAGATGTTCATCGGCACGATGCACGCCTACTGCCTCAACCTGCTCCAGCAGCACGTGCCGGAGACCTTCCGCTTCAACGTGCTGACCGACATCACGTCACGGATGCTCGTCGACCGCTACTCCAAGCAGTCCGGTCTGACGACGTGTCCAGCGACGGTCCAAGGTGGGACGCGCAACCTCAAGCGGTTCGTCGACTCACAGCTCTACCTCTCTGTCCTCGGCATCCTGCGCGAGGACGAGATCGATGAG
>JAGQUE010000649.1 GCA_020438665.1 Nocardioidaceae bacterium
CAGGTGCACGTGGAGCGGGCGCCCGCTGGCCGCCCCGGCGACGGCCGCGAGCTGGTCGCGGGGGACGGCGCGCACGGAGTGGATCGCCGCACCGGCGACGACGCCGTCGACATGCGACAGCGCCGACCCACGGGCGTGGGCCCGGCTGGCCCAGGCATCCGCATCGGCGTCGGCATAGCGCCGCTGGACACCCTCGGGCGCGGCGCCGAACCCCGAGCTGAGATAGCAGGTGTCGAGGAGTGCGATCCGCAGCCCGGCGTCGCGGGCCGCCTGGACGAGCGCGTCCCCCATCGCGTTGGCGTCGTCGTAGGGCGTCCCGTCGGGCTGGTGGTGGAGGTAGTGGAACTCCCCGACGGTGGTGATGCCTGCGGCGACCATCTCGCGATAGGTGGCGGTCGCCAGGGCGAGGTAGGAGTCGGGGTCGAGCCGCTCCGCGAGGGCGTACATCTGTTCGCGCCAGGTCCAGAACGTGCCGCTGCCGCGCTGGGTCCGGCCCCGCAGGGCGCGGTGGAAGGCGTGGCTGTGGCCGTTGGCCAGGCCGGGGATCGTCAGGCCAGGCACCGGAACGGCGGCCATCGCGTCCACCGGCTCCTGCCAGTCGACCCGCGTGAAGCGGCCGTCGGCGACGGAGACGAGGACGTCGTCGCGGATCGCGCCGTCGACCCAGGCGCGCTCGAGCAGGTAGTCGGTCACGTCGCGAGCCGCTCGAGCGTGTCGGCCAGGGCTGCGACCCCGGCCAGGCAGTCGGCCGGCTCGGCGTGCTCCTCGGGCGAGTGGGAGATACCGGTGGGGTTGCGAACGAACAGCATCGCCGTGGGGATGCCGGCCTCGGCGAGGATGCCGGCGTCGTGGCCGGCCTGGGTCGGGATCAGCGGCCAGGCGCCGCTCTCGTGGTCGGCGGCGACCCGGGCGGCCAGCCCCGCGTCGAAGTGGACGGGACCGGATACCGACTCGGTCGTCACCGTCAGCGACGTGCCGTCGCGCTCGGCCCGCTCGTGGGCCTGGCGTGTGATGACGGCCAGCAGCTGGTCGAGGCCGCCCTCGGTCTCGCAGCGCGCGTCGAGCCAGGCGGTGACGTGGGAGGGCACGGCGTTGGTGCCGTTGGGGGTCGCCTCGACACGGCCGAAGGTGGCCCGCTGCCCCGAGAGCCGCGCCTGCTTGTTGGCGGCCAGCGCGGTGACGGCATAGGTCAGCATCGGGTCGCGGCGGTCCTCCATGCGGGTGGTGCCCGCGTGGTTGGCCTCACCGGCGAAGTCGAAGCGATAGCGGCCGTGCGGCCAGATGCCGCTCCCGACGCCGACCGCCTGGCCGATGTCGACGAGGTGCCGGCCCTGCTCGATGTGGAGCTCGACATAGGCGGTCGGCCGCTCGGCGTCGATCCAAGGCCGCGGCTCGTGGTCGCCGGGCAGCCCGGTCGCCGCCATCGCGTCGCCGAGGGTCACCCCGTCGCGGTCGCGCAGCTCGCGGGCCCGCTCCCAGCCGATCACGCCCATGGCCAGCCGCGAGCCCAGCGTCGCGAGCCCGAACCGGGAGCCCTCCTCCTCGGTGAACACCGCGACGCCGACCGGTCGGCTCGGGACGAAGCCTCGGTCGCGGAGGGCGTCGAGCGCGGCCAGGGCGGACACCACCCCCAGGGGGCCGTCAAAGGCCCCGCCGTCGAGGACGGAGTCGAAGTGGGAGCCGGTCAGCACGCCCGGGCCGGTGACCCCCTCCGGACGCCACCACGCCGTCAGGTTGCCGAAGCCGTCGGACTCCAGCACCAGGCCCCGTGCGGCCACCTGCTCGCCGAACCACGCCCGCAGCTCCAGCTCGGCCGAGCCGAACGGCTGCCGGAAGTAGCCGCCCGACTCCGCCGACCGACCCACCGGCGCGAGGTCGCGCCACATCTGCTCGAAGCTCACCCTCCCAGTCCACCCCTCCCCCGCCCCCGCCACAACCGGACACCCCGTGGCCGGGTCTGGGATCCGAGACACGAGCCGCGGTGCCATGCTCGGGGCATGGAGTTCTCCGACGTCGTACGGCGCCGCCGGATGGTGCGGGCCTATGCCGACCGGCCCGTCGACCCTGCGGTCATCGAGCGGGCGCTGACCAACGCGACCAGGGCCCCCAGCGCCGGATTCAGCCAGGGCTGGGCCTTCCTGGTGCTCGACACCCCCGACGACGTGGCCGCGTTCTGGACCGCCACGACCGACGAGGCGTCGCAGGAGGAGCCGGACAGCTGGCTGCGCGGGATGCGCACCGCGCCGGTGGTGATCGTGCCGTGCTCCAGCAAGGCGGCCTACCTCGGCCGTTACGCCGAGCCCGACAAGGGCTGGACCGACCTCGACGAGGCGCGCTGGCCGGTGCCGTTCTGGCACATGGACACCGCGATGGCGTCACTGCTGATCCTGCTCACGGCGGTCGACGAGGGGCTCGGGGCCTGCTTTTTCGGCATCCCGCCGGAGTGTGACGCCGCCGTTCGCGAACGGTTCGACATCCCCTCGGAGTTCGATCCCGTGGGGGCGATCACGCTCGGTCATCGCAGCGACGAGCCGGGGGCCGCCGGCTCCCCGTCGCGACGCCGCCGCAAGGACCTGACCGAGGTGGTGCACCGCGGCCGCTGGTCCTCCGCATCGTCAGCTGTCCGGGATGAACCCCGCATCGAGGTCCCACGGTCGCACGGGTGAGTGCTCGACCAGCCACGTCTGCAGCTCGCGGTCCAGCCCGGACATGACGAGCGCCCCGACGATCACGAAGACGACCCCGAGCCCCCGACGGGTCCGACCATGGGGGTCCGCCAGCCAGCCGAGGCGGCCCAGCAGCCCTCGTCCGGCCAGCGCCACCGCGGCCAGGGTGCCGCACAGCCCGATCACATAGGCCGTCAGCAGCGTCAGGCCATAGGCCGGCCTGGCCGGCAGCACGGTCACCACGACATAGCCGTACATCGGGCTGCACGAGGTGAACACCGGACCCAGCGCCGCGCCGGTCACCAGGCCACCGACCGGGCCGTCCCGACGCCGAGCGCTGGCCAGCCCCGCCGCACTCCGGCGCTGCAGCCCGACAGCCGTCGACATGCGGTCCCACGCACCGGGGAAGATGGCGACCAGTCCCAGCCCGACGAGCAGCCCACCAGCGACCAGGCTCCACACGGCCGGGTCGATGCCGATGAACGCAGTCGACGCCTTGAGCGCCAGGGTGAAGACGACGACGGACAGCCCCAGCGCGCCCGTGACCACGGCCACCCGGGTGAGGCCGGACCGCGCTGGCGTCAGCGAGCCACCGACGATGACGGGCAGCAGGGGCAGGACGCACGGTGCCAGCGTGGTGAGAACGCCGGCGACCAGTGCGCCGAGCACGACGATCATCAGGTCAGCTGGGCGGCGATGTCGGCGCCGGACCGGCTTCCCGTCCACTTCTTCATCGCCTCACCGGCGCCATCGATCAGGACGAAGGTGTGCTGCACGGTCACGCCGTAGCGCTGCCTGAGATCGGTCGCGGTGTCGAAGTCCACCTTGACGACCGTCAGCCCGGGAGCGACGCCATCACTGTCCAGTGCCTCCTCGGTGGCGCGACAGTCGGGACACCAGGACGCATGGAAGAACAGCACCACGTCCCCGGACGCATAGGCCTCGGCGTCGGCGGCATAGTCGTCCCACGAGACATAGGAGCCGGCCGGGGCCGGCGACCCGCTGTCGGTGGCTGTCGTCGACGGCGGCGGCGAGGCAGGCGAGGCCGCGGACGACGCTGTCGACTGCTCGGCCGGGACCGGCGCCGTGTCACCGGACTGCTGACCGCCGCATCCAGCAACGAGGACGGCCACGACCACGACCAACGGTGCCGTCCGGACCCTGCTGCTTCTCATGTCTTCATGGTCGACGGCGCGCGGGCTCGGCACCACCGACGCGGGTTACAGAACCCTTACGCCCTCCCGTGCGACGGGTCGTGCGTCGACCCCCTCGGGGGCGGTAGCGTCCGACCGTGACCGAGCATGACGTCGACCCCGCGCTCGCCAAGCTCCAGGCGCTGATCCGCATCCCGACGGTCTCCCATCGCCAGCCCGAGCTGGTCGACGTGGCGGCGTTCGACCGGTTCCTCGACGAGCTCGCCGCCGCGTTCCCGCTGCTGCACGAGCGCCTCGAGCTGACCCGGGTCGCCGGTCACGCCCTGCTCTTCCGGTGGCCCGGGCGCTCCCACGGCCGGCCGGTCGTGCTGATGGCCCACCTCGACGTGGTCCCCGTCGACGAGGCGGCGCCGTGGCAGCACCCGCCGTTCTCCGCCGAGATCGTCGACGGCCACATCTGGGGCCGCGGCACCCTCGACGACAAGGGCTGCCTGGTCGCCATCTGCGAGGCGGTCGAGCGTCACCTGGCCGCCGGCTTCACGCCCGCCCAGGACGTGTGGCTGTCGTTCGGCTGTGACGAGGAGGTGGCCGGCCATGCCGCCGAGCTGGCGGTCGAGGAGCTGCGCGGCCGCGGCGTCACGCCCTGGTTCGTCCTCGACGAGGGCGGGGCGATCGCCCACCAGGCGTTCCCGGGGGTCGAGCCGCCGGTCGGCGTGATCGGCGTGACCGAGAAGGGCATCACCTCGCTCGAGCTGGTCGTCGAGGGGCGCGGCGGCCACGCATCGACACCTGCCCGGATGGGGCCCACGGCGCGGATCGCGCGTGCCCTGCTGCGAATCGAGCGCGCGCCGTTCTCGGCCAGCACGCCGGCACCGACGCTGGAGCTGATGCGACGGCTCGCCCCCCACGCCCCGGCCGCCCTCAAGCCGTTGATGGCCAACGCCGACCGGATCAGGCCCGTGCTGACGCGCGCACTGATCGCCGCCGGGCCCGAGGCCGCCGCGATGACCCGCACCACCGTCGCCGCGACGACCCTCGAGGGGTCGCCCGCCCTCAACGTGATCGCCTCCACCGCCAAGGCCGGGCTCAACATCCGGATCATGGTGGGCGAGACCGTCGCGTCGGTGGTCGAGCACGTCCGCAAGGCGGTGCGCGACAAGCAGGTCCAGATCCGGGTCGTCGAGTCCGGTGAGCCCAGCCCGATCTCGCCGTACGACGGCGACCCGGCCTTCACGCTGCTCGAGTCGACGATCCGCGAGGTCTTTCCCGACGCCGTCCCGGCGCCCTACGTCATGATGGCCGGCACGGACGGGCGCCACTTCACCGCGATCTCGGAGCGGGTCTATCGCTTTGCGCCGTTCCGGATGACCAAGGCCCAGCGCGAGGCCATCCACTCCTATGACGAGCACCTCGGGGTGACCGACTTCCTGGCCGGGGTCGACTGGTACCACCGGCTGATCGAGAGGATCTCCTGATGTCCGAGCCGGTCTCCGTCGCCCCGTCGACCCCCAAGCACCTTCACTCGCTGGGCGCCGTCATCGGCTTCCTGGTCGCCGTCGAGATCGCGAGCGGGATCCTCCAGGGCTTCTATACACCGATCTGGAAGGACATCGCGGGCCACCTGTCGATGCGCGACGCCGACGTCAACTGGTTCGAGGCGGCCCAGCTGATCGTGTCGGCGCTGGCGATCCCGCTGTTGGCCCGGCTCGGTGACCTGATCGGTCACAAGAAGGTGCTGCTGCTCTCGACGGCGATCACCGCGCTCGGGTCGTGGATCCTCGCCTTCGCGCCGTCGTTCACGACCTTCCTCATCGGGTTCGCGATCCAGGGCGCCTATGTCGTGTGGCTGCCGATGGAGGTCGCGATCATCCACCGCCGTACGGCCGATGACCCGCGTCAGGACCGGCTGACCCGGCGTGCCGCGGGCATCTTGGTGTTCGCCCTCGAGCTCGCCGTGATCATCGGGGCCGGGGCCAGTGGCGCCCTCGTCGGCAGCCTCGGCATGGGCACGCTGCTGATGCTGCCGGCGATCGCCGTGACCATCGTGCTCGCGGTGATCTGGTTTGGCGTGGAGGACCGGCCCGGGACGGCCACCGGTGGCATCGACGTCGTCGGCCTCGCCCTGGTGACGCTGTCGCTGGGGCTCGTGATGGCCGGCCTGATCCTCATCCGGCTCAACGGCCCCAGCTATCTGCCCGCCTGGCTCCCCGTGCTGCTGGGAGCCGCCGCGTTCGTGCCGTTCGTCCGCTATGAGGCCGCACACCACGAGCCGATCGTCGACGTACGCCTCTTCGCCGAGCCCGCGATGTGGCCGGTCCAGCTGACGGCCTTCCTCTTCGGCATGTCCGTGCTGGGCGCGCAGATCCCGCTGTCGACCTATGCGCGCACCGACCCGGCCGAGGTGGGCTACGGGCTGGGCGCCGACGCCGGTTTCGTGACGGTGCTGATCGTCCTCTATGTCGTGACGCTCGCCCTCGGGGCGCTGACGCTGCCGCTGACGTCGCGGTTGTTCACCGCCCGCGGTGCGCTGCTGGTCGCGGCGGTGCTCGTGGCCGTGGGTTATGGGCTGTGGGTGCCGTTCCACGCCCACACCTGGCAGGCGCTGCTCAACATGGCGATCGCAGGCTTCGGGTCGGGCGCCCTGGTCGCGGCGCTCCCCGCCGCTGCGGCCGCCGCCGCGCCGCCGGCCCGCACCGGCTTCGCCACCGGGATGACCAACGGCACCAAGACCGTCGGCGGCGCCATCGCCTCGGCGATCTTCGCGATCGCGCTGGCCTCGACGGGATCGCTGGCCGACACCGAGGCGGGCCACGCCCCGCTCAGTGGCTATCTCACCGTCTGGGCCGTCTGCTCCGTCGCCGCCCTCCTGGCCGCCCTGTCGCTCCTCGTCGTCCCGGCCGGCGCCTTCGCCGATGCCGA
>JAGQUE010000650.1 GCA_020438665.1 Nocardioidaceae bacterium
GGGAAGTGGGCGATGAACTTGTCCCAGCCGTTGGGGTGGGTGCCACCGGGCGTCCCGACGCTGCCGGTCAGCACATTGAGGAAGAACAGGCTGCGGGCGATCTGCCAGCCACCCAGGTTGCCGGCGGTCGCCGAGCGCCAGGTGTGGGTCGCCAGCGCCGTGCCGGCGGCGGCCACCATCTCGGCGAGCTCCTCGATCCGGGCCGCGTCGACGTGGGCGACCTCGGCGGCATAGTCGAAGGTGTAGTGCGCGTAGTCCTCGGTCAGCCGCTCCAGGAACGTGTCGAAGTCGAGCGGGGCGTCGGGGTGGAGCCGCTGGAGATAGACGTCCCAGTTGACCCAGCGCTCCATGAACTCCTTGTTCACGTGGCCGTTGCGCATCAGGTAGGCGGCGACCGCCAGGAAGATCGCGGCCTCGCTGCCGGGCCACGGCGACATCCAGAGATCGGCGTGGGAGGCGGTGTTGGACAGCCGCAGGTCGAGCACCGCGACCTTGGCGCCGTTCTTCTTGGCCTCCATGATCCGCTGCGCGTGGGGGTTGAAGTAGTGGCCGGTCTCGAGGTGGCTCGAGAGCAGCAGGATGGTCTTGGCGTTGGCGTAGTCGGGTGAGGGCCGGTCGAAGCCCATCCAGTGGGTGTAACCCGTGCGGCCGCCGCTCGAGCAGACGTTGGTGTGGCTGTTGTGGCCGTCGACGCCCCACGCCTGGAGCACCCGCTCGGCGAAGCCGTCCTCGCCGGGGCGGCCCACGTGGTACATCACCTCGTCCATGCGGCCGTCGATGATCGCCCGGCGGATGCGGCCGCCGATGTCACGGAGGACCTCGTCCCACGAGACCGGCTCGAACTGGCCAGACCCCCGCTCGCCGACCCGGCGCAGCGGATGGAGGATGCGCTCGGGGTCGGTGATCTGGTTGACGGTCGCCGGCCCCTTGGCGCAGTTGCGGCCACGTGACCCGGGGTGGGCGGGGTTGCCCTCGAACTTGCGGATCGAGAGGTCCTCGTGGTCGACATAGGCGAGCAGGCCGCAGGACGACTCGCAGTTGAAGCAGATCGTCGGGATCAGCATGTAGTCACGCGGCTCGCGGGTCTTGGGGTCGTTCTGCGCGTGACGGTCCCAGTCCTCGGGTGGCGGGAAGTTGGTGAGCCCCCAGCGGGTGCGCTGGCCCGGCATCGGCACGCCGGAGAACGTCGCCTCGGCGTCCTTCTCGATGGTCATGACAGTTCCTTCATGAGAGGGGGACCTCCTGGCCGGCGCGGACGAAGACGTGCTCATAGACGAGCAGGGCGACCTGGGCCAGGATCCCGCCCAGCGCCCCCAGCCACACCGAGCCGGTGACCAGTCCGACGAGGGCCAGCAGCGCGGTCAGCGCGCCGACCAGGATGCTGGTCTGCAGCGTCTGGCCGTAGCGCTGGCCGGTCATGATCGCCACGCCCGCGGCGGCGTTGGCGGTGGCGTGGTGGCCGCGCAGCTCGAGTCCGACGAAGGCCAGGTGGGCGACGGTCCCGGCGAGCAGCCCCGCCAGCATCGGAGTCGCCAGGTCGCCGTGGTCGAGCGCGACGGCCAGCACCAGCAGCAGCCCAGAGCCGACCATGATCGCCTGGGCGAGCAGGTGCCAGAAGAGCAACGGGTTCTGCCAGAGGTCACGACCCTCGGCCTGCTTGAACAAGAACGCGGTGTAGCCGGCGGTCAGTGCCCCCAGCAGGACGTTGGGAGCCGCGAGATAGCGGATCATCGCGTCGTTGCCCAGCAGTCCGACGACGAACCAGGCGAACGTGAACGCCGCCGCCAGCCCGAGCACCAGCCCGCCGCGGAAGAGCCACGAGGTGGGGTTGGGCTTGAGGATCAGCATCCAGAACCGCTCGGGCCGCTTGAGATCGGCGATGAGGAGCACGGCCGTGGCCAGCAGCCCGGCCATGGCCACCAGCGGAGCGGCGATGTCGCCCACGGCCCCACCGGTGCCTCCGAGGAGGAGGACCAGGCCCGCCAGCATCATCACGCCCGCGGCGACGCCCTTGGTCCACAGATAGGTCGACACCATCCAGCCCCAGGGCCGCGGGTGGGCCGTGTTGAGTGTGGTGCGGGCCTTGGTCTCGGGATCCATGAGCAGGTCGGTCTTGACAGCCAGGCGGAGGCTGTCGGGCTGCGCCCAGATGTAGGTGTCGTCCACGGGCGCCGCCAGCGGCTCCAGCACCATCGGGCTGGCGCCGACGTAGTGGACGTTGGGCCCGGTCCCCTGCTCCGGCGCGCGCACCTGGGTCGGGGTGCCGGCGATGAACTGCGCGATCGCGCTGTCGGGGTCGTCGAGGTCGCCCACCCAGATCGACTCGGTCGGACAGACCACGACGCAGGCCGGCTCGAGGCCCTGGTCCACCCGGTGGGCGCAGAAGTTGCACTTGGCGGCGGTGTGGGTGTCCTCGTCGATATAGAGGGCGTCATAGGGGCAGGCCTGCATGCAGGACTTGCAGCCGATGCAGCGGCTGTTGTCGAAGTCGACGATGCCGTCCTCACGCTTGAACAGCGCCTGGGTCGGGCAGATCTTGACGCAGGGGGCGTCGGTGCAGTGGTTGCAGCGCATCACCCCGAAGTCGCGGGTGGTGGTCGGGAACTCGCCGGAGTCGACGTACTTCACCCACGTCCGGAACTGGCCCAGCGGCACCTGGTGCTCGGTCTTGCAGGCGACCGTGCACGCGTGGCACCCGATGCAGGTGCGCTGATCGATCGCGAAGCCGTACTGCACCCGAACCTCCCGCTCATGGACAACGGGCACCGAGCCTACGAGGGCGGG